>JAYWCF010000165.1:0-5306 GCA_043780715.1 Methylotenera sp.
GGGTCATTTGGGCAAGCCACTAGCGGCTCTTTAATGGTCTCTAAATCAATCTCAATAATATGCGCATATTCGGCATCAGCATCTGGTTTAAGTAACTCAGGTTTTGCTAACCAAGCTTGCATATTCTCAATACGGCGTTGCAAGGTGCGTGCATCCTCATAGCCGTTTTCAATCATATTTTGCATCAGCACAATATTAGATTTTAAAAATTCAATCACTGGTGCTTCTGATAATAAAACGGTACAGCCATTGGCAGAGCGCTCTGCAGAGGCATCGGCAAATTCAAACGCCTGCTCTACTTTTAAATCAGGCAAGCCTTCAATCTCTAAAATGCGGCCGTTAAATACGTTAATTTTGTTGGTTTTACCAACGGTTAAAGTACCTTCTTGAATCGCCGCATAAGGAATCGCATTCACCAAATCGCGCAAGGTAATACCCGGTTGCATTTCACCTTTAAAGCGCACCAATACAGATTCAGGCATATCCAGCGGCATGGCGCCTGTAGCGGCGGCAAATGCCACCAAACCAGAACCCGCTGGGAATGAAATACCAATTGGGAAACGCGTATGCGAATCGCCGCCTGTACCAACGGTATCAGGCAAAATCAAACGGTTTAACCATGAGTGAATCACGCCATCACCTGGGCGCAATGACACGCCGCCACGGCTAGACATAAATTCTGGCAAGCTATGTTGTAGCTTAATATCGACTGGTTTTGGGTAAGCGGCCGTGTGGCAAAAGCTTTGCATCACCAAGTCTGAGCTAAAACCTAAACAAGCCAACTCCTTTAGCTCATCGCGCGTCATACCGCCTGTCGTATCTTGGCTGCCAACAGTGGTGGCTTTGGGCTCACAATACGTATTCGGGCGAACGCCTGTACCTTCTGGCAAACCACAAGCGCGGCCGACCATTTTTTGCGCCAGTGTATAGCCTTTGTTTGAAACAACGGCAGGTGTCGCTTTAATAAATATATCAGTTTCTGGTAGATTTAACGCTTTACGTGCGTTCTGCGTCAAACCACGGCCAATAATCAACGGAATACGACCACCCGCGCGCACTTCATCTGGCAAAGTAACGGGATTAATTTCAAAGGTAGAAATAATCTCACCCGTTTCATTCAACACTTTTCCTTCATACGGAAAAATCGTAATTTCATCGCCAGTTTGCATTTTAGATACATCGCACTGAATCGGCAACGCACCAGAATCTTCTGCGGTATTAAAGAAAATCGGGGCGATTTTTGCGCCTAAAATAACGCCACCTGTGCGCTTATTCGGGATATTCGGAATATCGTTGCCCATAAACCACTGCACAGAATTAATCGCTGATTTTCGTGAAGAACCTGTACCAACCACATCGCCCACATACGCCAGCGGCAAGCCTTTTTGCTTTAATGTTTCAATTTTTGCCAAGCCATCAGGCATTTTATTAACCAACATGGCTTTGGCATGCAAAGGAATATCGGGGCGGCTCCAAGCATCTTGCGCAGGGCTTAAATCATCGGTATTAGTTTCGCCATCCACTTTAAATACAATCATTTTCAACTGTTTGGCTAGCACTGGCTTACTGGTAAACCACTCTGCGCTTGCCCAAGATTCCATCAGCTTTTTAGCGTGCGCATTGCCTGCTTTCATCAACACATCTACATCATGAAATGCATCAAACATTAAAATAGTATTGCTTAAAGCCGTTACCGCATGCGCCGCCATAGGTGTGCTTAATAACTCAACCAAGGCTTGCACATTGTAACCACCCAACATAGTACCCAATAACTGCACGGCTTTTTCTGGGCTAATCACTGGCGAAGTAGCAACACCTTTCGCAATATCCGCCAAAAAAGCCGCTTTCACATAAGCAGCCGTATCGACACCTGCTGGGGTTTGATTTTCCAGCAAGTCTAATAATTGGGCTTCATCTGATTTGGCTGGATTTTTAAGCAACTCGACCAGCTCAGCGACTTGCTCTGCTGATAAAGGTAATGGTGGAAGTTGAATAGTTGCGCGCTCTTGCACATGCGTTTGGTAGGCTTTTAACATGATGATTTTTAGGCTCGTTAGTAATTAATTGTATTATAAACCAGCCAAAATCGTCAGTCGTTTCACATTTGTAAAATCTTTAACATGTAACGCTTAAATTAAAGCTAGTAGGTTTTGTCTGTGTATAACTCTTTAGCAAACGGGGTGCTGCAGCTTTTACCTTTAGCCGATGCTTCCCATTTATCTAATAAATCTTTTTGGTAATCATTGCCATGCAGCGCAACCAAGTAGGCACGCACCTCAAAAACATCGGCAAAACCGTTTTTATCGGTATCCATTTTGGCGATTTTTTCTTCAACCGTTGGCCCTGTGTATCGGCCGTCTTTATCGGTTAAATAATCCAAAACGCTTGCCGTTTCTGCGCCAGCGGTTTCGGAAACAATTGCAACTTCAACAGCGCTTGCCGCTGTGGCAACAAATAACAGCAAAATCGCTGTGGCAGCTTGTAACAACCTCACCAAAATTTTGCCTATCGTCAATTTAGAAGTTTTTATCATCTCACTCACCTTTGTTTATGCCATCATCATTATGACTGATGTTATAACTAAAAGTGCATAGTAATCTGTGACTTAAGGCACATGACACTGTGCGAAAATCTATTAATTTAACGCTGTAATTTCAATCACCTTGTGGCTACTTTTATCTTGCGCAATTTTATCTTGCCAAAACGCAGGCCCCGTTTTATGTACCGATTCACCAGTCGCGCTTACCGCAACGGTTACTGGCATATCCACCACATCAAATTCGTAAATCGCTTCCATGCCTAAATCTTCAAACGCAATCACGACGGAATTTTTAATGGCTTTGCTCACCAAAAACGCGGCGCCGCCTACTGCCATTAAATACACAGATTTATATTTTTTAATCACAGCCAGCGCTTCATCACCGCGCTCTGCCTTGCCAATAGAGCCTAATAAGTTTAGCTGCCCCAGCATTAATTCCGTGTAATCATCCATTCTTGTGGCCGTGGTTGGGCCAGCTGGACCCACTGCTTCATCGCCAACCGCATCTACTGGGCCTACATAATAAATAAAGCGATTACTCATATCGACTGGCAACTTTTCACCTTTTGCCAGCATATTCGCAATGCGTTTATGCGCGGCATCACGCCCTGTCAGGATTTTTCCTGTCAGCAATAGCGTTTCACCCGCTTGCCAATTAGCAATATCCGCTTTGGTAAGCGTATCTACACTCACCCTTTTAGCTTGCGCGCTTGGCGCCCAATGCACATCTGGGTATGTACTTAAATCAGGAGGGGTTAATTCTGCCGCGCCACTGCCATCCAACACAAAATGCACATGCCTTGTGGCCGCGCAATTGGGGATAATCGCCACTGGCAGGCTAGCCGCATGGGTTGGATAATCTAAAATTTTCACATCCAATATGGTTGCCAAGCCACCCAAACCTTGCGCGCCAATACCCAAGTTATTCACTTTTTCAAAAATCTCTAGGCGTAATTCTTCAATTCTGTTTGCGGCGCCTTTTACTTTCAGTTCATGCATATCAATCGGCGCCATTAACGATTCTTTTGCCATTAACATGGCCTTTTCTGCACTGCCGCCAATACCAATGCCCAGCATCCCTGGCGGGCACCAACCCGCACCCATTTGGGGCACAACTTCTAATATCCAATCCACAATTGAATCATTCGGATTCAACATAGCCAACTTAGCTTTATTCTCTGATCCGCCACCTTTTGCGGCAATACTTACCTCAACTTTGTCGCCAGCCACCAATGAAACATGCACCACGGCAGGCGTATTATCCTTAGTATTGGCGCGCTTTCCAGCTGGGTCAGTCACGATTGAAGCGCGTAATTTATTCTCTGGTAACAGATAAGCGCGGCGCACACCTTCGTTTACCATTTGCTCAATATCTAGCTGATTTTTTTCGCCTACTGCATCCCACTTCACATGCATACCCACTTTAACAAAAGCAACAACAATGCCAGTATCCTGACAAATCGGACGCTTACCTTCGGCGCACATTCTAGAATTTGTCAGTATCTGCGCAATCGCATCTTTTGCGGCAGGCGACTGCTCTAATTTGTAGGCTTCACCCAAGGCTTGAATATAATCAACTGGATGGTAATAGGATATATATTGCAAGGCATCAGCAATGCTTTGAATAAAGTCGGCTTGTTTAATGGTGGTCATTTTTATCCATCTCGTCATTCTGAGCGTAAGCGAAGAATGACGGAAGTTAAAGTTTTAAGCATTTAATTACCTTGAGCTTTTTGCTACTGCAATCGTTGGACTAATATCTTTGCGCAAGATTTTACCATTTTTGGTGCGCGGAAAATCTTTAGCCAAATACACTGTTTTAGGCGTTTTGTAAGCGGCTAGATGTTGTTTACCAAAGGCCAATAAATCGTCTTGATTCGTAGTCGCATCAGGTTTCAAAATTACATATATCACCACTAGCAATTTATCTTTTTCAATTTCTTCACCTACAGCCGCACAATCGGCCACATCGGGGTGGCCTTTATAGACGCGCTCTATCTCATAAGGTGAAACGCGATAACCAAAGCTTTTGATAATGTCATCTTTACGGCCTAAAAACCAAATATAGCCATCTGCATCGTATTTGGCGTAATCTCCCGTGAAAAAGTAGCCATCATGCTTATATTTTGCAGTTTCTTCTGCTAAATTCCAATAGTTTAAAAATACACCTGGGTCGTTTAATGGCACACTAATCATGCCTTCTTCGCCCACTGCAACTGGCTCTAAGGTTTCTGGGTTAAGCAATTGAATATCATGCCCTGGCTGCGGAAAACCCGCAGAGCCTGGACGAATTGGCCTGAATTGGCTTTGACTTAAGTAATAAGAAAATTCACTCATACCAACTGCTTCATAAATATTCAAACCAAAACGTGCATGCCATTGTGTCAGCACTTCATCCGACAAATGCTCACCTGCGCTCATATAATGACGCATACTGGGTAGTTCGGCTTGGCCAGCGGTGGTTTTTTGCAGTAATTGGCGGTAAATTGTGGGCACACCAATAAAGATAGTGGCTTGATGTTTCTGAATTAAATCCAGCCATTTTTGCGCGTCATTTTTGCCTTCATGCACAATCACCGTTTTGCCCAAATACAGCGGATCCATCAAGCCAGTGCCTAACACATAAGTCCAATTAAACTTACCCGAATGCATAATGCGGTCAGGCTTATTATTTCCTGTTGCATCCGCGGAATCTGCATAATTAAACCAATATTGCGCGGCAGGCTGGCGGCCAAGCAGGGCGCGGTGCGCATGTAGAACGCCTTTC
>JAYWCF010000166.1:0-13958 GCA_043780715.1 Methylotenera sp.
TTGTGCCGCGTGGCATTAAAAGAAGGCTCGCTTGTGGTGAATTCATCGCAGGGCGGTGGCACTAAAGATACTTGGGTTCTAGAGGATACGGAAGATGAAGCCGAAGTATCGCAATCGCTAATGGCGCAAAATGCAGAAATTAAATCAAATGCAAAAACTCAAAATAGCAAAGTAGAAATCGTATGTTAAGCCGAACCGCAGACCACCTGTACTGGATGGCGCGCTACATTGAACGTGCCGAAAATATGGCGCGCGTGCTAGAAGTGACTTATAGCATGTCGCTAGTGCCAAATGCCGCGCAAAGTGAGGCGGCGCTTTGGCTGCCAGCTCTAGAAATTTCGGGCAATGTAGATGCGTATGAAGAAGAGTATGGCGACGTAAACGCGGCCGATGTGATTTATTATTTATCCATGGATGCGAATAATCCATCCAGCATTTACAACGCACTGCGCAATGCGCGCGAAAACGCCCGTGCTGTACGGGTGGCGATGACCTCTGAAACTTGGGAAAATATTAACGCGCTATGGCTGGAATTTTCACAATTTATTGGCCAAGACTTAGCCAAAACGGGCTTGCGCGAGTTTTGCGATTGGGTCAAAGCGCGTTCGCACTTATTTAGAGGCGTGTGTTTTGGCACCATGTTGCGCGATGATGCGTTTAGCTTTGTACGACTAGGCACTTTTATTGAGCGCGCCGATAATACGGCGCGCTTGCTAGATGTGAAATACCATTTATTGTTGCCAGAAGAAGAAGAGATTGGCGGCGCGGTGGATTATTACGAATGGAGTGCGGTGCTGCGTTCGGTTTCGGCTTTTCAAGCGTACCAAAAAATATTCAGCGATACCATTGTGCCGTGGCGCGTGGCCGAATTGCTGGTATTAAGGCGCGATATGCCACGCTCCTTACATGCCTGTTTAGATGAAATATCCCCCATATTAGAGCAGCTTTCAGGCTCGCGTCATACCGAATGCAGGCGCCTTTCTGGCGAATTACACGCCCGATTACGCTTTGGCAAAATGCAGGATATTTTTCAGCATGGCTTGCATGAATTTTTAAGTGATTTTATTGATTCCAATAATTTATTAGGCGCCGAAATTCAACGTGCTTTTTTAAGTATTAACGCAAGTTAACCTTTAACCTTAGTTAAACCTCTAGCTTAAGTAGAAACAGCATTATGCGTCTTACCATTGAACACCACACCCAATACGTTTACAGCTCGCCTGTTAACTACACCATTCAGCAATTAAGGTTGACGCCGCAAAGCGGTTTTGGCCAGCATGTAAAATATTGGGATATTAAAGTGCAAGGCCAACTGCACGCGTTTGAAGATGCGTTTGGCAACACTACGCATACGCTAGTGGTGGATACGCCGCATAGCGAGTTAAGCGAAACGGTTGTTGGCGAGGTAGAAACAGGCGTAAACGATTATTCGCAACATCAACCATTACCCTTAACCATTTTTATGCGTGATACGCCGCTAACATTGGCAGATGCAGCGATTATTGAATTTGCGTCGCAATTTAAACATAAACCCATTGACGATTTAATGCATGCGCTAGTGGAAAAAGTCGGTTATATTGCAGGCGCTACCGAAGTAAAAACCACCGCAATTGAGGCGTTTGCCTTGGGTCAGGGTGTTTGCCAAGATCACGCGCATGTGTTTATTGCCTGCTGCCGCAGCTTGGGTTATCCAGCGCGCTATGTCAGCGGCTATTTGTTCACGCAAGATGGCAGCTTAATGCAAAGCCACGCTTGGGTAGACGTGTGGTTTGATAGCGCATGGCAAAGTGTAGATGTATCAAACGGCTGCCGCGCGGGCGAAACCTATGTGCGGCTAGCCACTGGCTTGGATTATCGCACCGCCAGCCCAGTTACCGGCATGCGCTCTGGCGGCGGGGTAGAGGGCATGGCCACTAGCGTGGTGGTCAATCAGGCCGGCGTACCCATTCATCAACAACACAAAATGAATCAAATTGAGCTATTAAAAGCAGCGCAATCTATGCAACAGGCACAGCAATAATGACGATTAATTCACTACAATTTGATCGCCACGGCGATAAAGAAAACTCGGATTTTTTTGAAGAAAACTTAATTCGCTTGCTTGAAGAGCGCGATACGCTTGGCTTAAGCAGCATGATTCACGAAATTGATGCGCTGATGATTTCGGTGGATCCTGAGCATTCAACCAAATATATCGCCGAACTGGCGTTAATGACGCCTTACCATTATTTGGTCACGCTAGAAACATCGCAGCATTTAACGCATGTGTTGCGCATTGATTTAAATTCGCCTGATATTTTGCTGCGCGAAGTAAAAGACCCAAACCTGCGCGGCATTTTTAGAAGCCTAAATGAAGTGTATCCAGTGGGTGCTAAAAAACCGAATAGCCGCTATATGGGCGAGATTATTCGGGTAAACGATTTGCATAGTGTTGTCAAAATTCAGCAGCAGCGCGGTTTTCGCTTTTTTAATCAGGATGATGTGCGCAAATTAGAATTACCTGGCAACTTGGCGATTAGTAAACCATCGCCCTACACGCACAATATTGTGGCCTATTTAGAGCGCGAACCCAATGAATTAAAAGTGTACGCGCTAGGCGTAAGCGTGATTAAGCCAGATGTACAAGCCGCGTATTTAGAAGCAAAAACCTTGCAAACAAAAATTGGCGTTGCCGATTTATTGTTGCCGCTAGACCACCTAGCTACGCGGGTTTACAGCCAAAACCGCGAAGTGGCGATTTTGGAATACTTGTCACTTTCCAGCTATTATTTCTGGGGTGCCTACAATATTAAAGACCAAAATTCGTCTACCAACGTCACCAAAAGCGTACACGCCATTCCAGAATCTAAAAGCCCAGCCAAAGTATTTACCGCCAACAATACGCCTTACTTTATTAACCATTTAGAGCATTTGCCATCGCCCACCGAAACCTTTGTGCGCAACTATGGCCCTCGCTTGCACCATATGGCGATTTCGGTAAAAGATGGCGAATTTGGCGGCAAAGAAAATATCGATTTTGTGGTGGATGCGATTGCCGAAAACGGCAAAGGCTTTTTGTTGGATGTGATTGGCTCTAAAGAACAAGGCTTAAAACAAATATTCTCAAACGCGTCAGAGCATTCGTCTTTAATTATTGAATACGTGCAGCGCTATGGCAGCTTTGATGGCTTTTTTACGCGCGAAAACGTGGCCAAATTAACCGAAGCAGCTGGCTTTATGTAATCTATACGGCGCGGAAAATAATTCAGTTTCAGCCCATTCTGAAAATAGATTGTGCGTTAATTATCTGTATTTCCAGCCTTTATAAAGCAGTTAGCTACACAAAAACCGCAAAAAAACTCACCCACAGCGTCATCAGCCATTAGGCAAAATGGTATGATCTGTTTTTACTTTTTTTCTGCACTTTCTTCATTATCATGACATATTGCGTTGGTTTATTATTAGAACAAGGTTTGGTTTTTGCATCCGATACACGCACCAATGCAGGAGTTGATCAAGTGGCTATTTCACCCAAAATGCATATTTTTGAAGTGGAAAATGAGCGCGTGATTGTGCTGCTAACCGCTGGAAATTTAGCGATTACGCAAGCGGTTGTGAATACCTTGCGCCTTAAAATTACCAGCGCAGACCAAGATAGTAAGCACTTACATAACGTGGACAGCATGTTTGAGGCGGCTAGCCTAGTCGGCCACGCTTTGCGTGCTACCTATGAGCAAGAGGGCGAGCATTTTAAAAGTCATAAAATTGACTTTAACGCCAGCATACTAATTGGCGGCCAAATCAAAGGTGAAAAGCCGCGTTTGTTTAATGTGTATGCCGCCGGTAACTTTATTGAAACCTGCGCTGAAACGCCTTATTTTCAAATTGGCGAAACCAAATATGGCAAACCGATTATTGACCGCGTAGTGAAATACAATACCGATATTATGGACGCGGTAAAGTGCTTGTTGATTTCGTTTGATTCGACCATTCGCAGCAATGTTTCCGTTGCGGCGCCTATCGATTTATTGATTTATCGCGCTGATACGCTACATGCCGATTGCAAGCAACGCATTACCGAATCAGATCCGTATTATTCTAAAGTTAGACAAGGTTGGGGCGCTGGGCTTAAAGAAGTGTTTTCGGCGTTACCCAGCCCAGATTGGTGTTAAAGCATGACCTTAAGCATGACAATAGAGCAGGTAGTCGGTAACCTTTTTATTATTACCGCCCCTTCTGGCGCGGGTAAAACCAGCTTGGTTAAATCCATTTTAATGCACGATGCGCAAATCAAATTATCGGTTTCACACACCACGCGTACGCCCAGAATAGGCGAAGATAATGGCGTGCATTATCATTTTGTGAGCGAAGCGCAATTTTTAAGCACTTTGAATGAAGGCGGCTTTTTAGAAAGCGCTGACGTACATGGCGCAAAATACGGCACCTCACAACTGGCTGTCGATCGCGCTTTGCAGGCGGGTTACGATGTGATTTTAGAAATCGACTGGCAAGGTGCCGCACAAGTGCGCGCGATTTACCCGCAAGCCATCAGTGTTTTTATCTTGCCACCATCGGTCGAAACGCTGGAACAGCGCTTAAATAACCGCGGCCAAGATAGCTTAGAAGTGATTAATCAGCGTGTTGCAGCCGCGCGTGAGGAAATGAGCCATGTGGTCGAGTTTGATTATGTTACAATCAACGATAATTTCGATATGGCTTTACAAGACTTATTGGCGATTATTCGGGCAAATAGGCTCAAATCGACCTCTCAACTACAGCGCTATGCTGCACTTGTTCAAAAGCTAACCTGATTTAGTCGGTTTTGTTTTTCAAAATAAAATTTACTAAACTAAATCTAATCATTGGTTTAGCTGAACAGTTAACCTAATTTAGCAGTCTGATTTTTATACAGCTGCGCAATTTATTTTAAGGATTAAAAATGGCCCGTATTACAGTAGATGATTGTTTAGAAAAAATTCCAAACCGTTTTCAATTAACATTAGTAGCGGCTTACCGCGCGCGTCAACTAGCAAACGGATCAGATCCTTATGTGCATAGCACCGGCCAAAAAGACAAGCCAACAGTGCTGGCATTGCGTGAAATTGCAGCCGGTAAAGTAGGCGTCGAAATTTTAAACCGTACGCATCCTTAATTTTATTTAAGTTGCTTAAGATTTTGAATATGCACGGCGATGCCCAAAACTGCAACCCAATTAGGCATTAACAAAAACACCATCGACACATTTCAAGCTGCCGAGCACCATTTGTTGCCGGCAGATTCTGAAAATTCTCAGCTTACTGTTTTACTTAAAGAATACTTTAGCCCGGCCGACATTAAACAAGTGTGGGCCGCTTATCGTTATGCGTTTGCCGCGCATGATGGCCAAACGCGCAAAACGGGTGAGCCTTATATTACGCACCCGGTTTCCGTTGCCTGCATTTTAGCCAAGCTGCATTTAGATTTACCCACCGTATTGGCGGCTTTGCTGCACGATGTGGTTGAAGATACTGGTGTTTCGGTTGAAGAAATTGCCGAATTATTTGGTAAACAAGTGGGCGGCTTGGTAGATGGCTTAACCAAGCTAGATAAAATTGAGTTTCAAAGCGCTACCCAAGCGCAGGCCGAAAATTTCCGCAAAATGCTATTGGCTATGAGCCAAGATGTGCGCGTGATTTTGGTGAAGCTGGCGGATAGATTGCATAATATGCAAACGCTAGAATCAATGCGACCAGATAAGCAAAAACGCATCGCGCGCGAAACGTTAGAAATTTACGCGCCAATCGCCAATCGGCTTGGGCTTAATCTCATTTATCAAGAGCTTGAAGATTTAAGCTTTAAATATCTATACCCAATGCGCTACCGCGTGCTTTCTAAGGCCATTAAAGTGGCTAGGGGCAACCGCAAAGAGGTTATAGCTAAAATTTTAGACTCCATTAAAGAGCGTTTAAATGAGGTGCACATTGAGGCCGATGTCAAAGGTCGCCAAAAGCATTTATACAGCGTGTACCGCAAAATGGCCATCAAAGGCAACGCGCTAGAGCAGATTCACGATATTTATGGCTTTAGGATTTTAGTCAAAGACATGGCGCAATGCTATTTAACCTTAGGTTATTTGCATGGCTTGTATAAGCCGATTCCTGGCAAATTTAAAGACTACATCGCTATTCCCAAAGCCAACGGTTATCAATCGTTGCACACCACTTTATTTGGGCCCTTTGGCACGCCAATTGAGGTGCAGATTCGCAGTGAACAAATGCATAGCGTTGCCAATGCTGGCGTAGCGGCGCATTGGATGTATAAAACATCCGATGCTAATTTAACCGCCTTGCAACAGCAAACGCATCAATGGTTGCAACGTTTATTAGAAATCCAAACCGAATCAGAAGATAGCTACGAATTTTTAGAGCACTTTAAAGTCGATTTATTTCCGGATGAAGTGTATGTATTTACGCCAAAAGGCAAAATTTTGGCCTTGCCGCGTGGCTCTACCGCGGTAGATTTTGCTTATGCAGTGCACACCGATGTGGGCAATAGCTGTGTGGCGGTTAAAATCAATAATGAATTAGCCCCTTTGCGCGCCGAAATGCGTAATGGCGACCATGTGGAAATTATCACGGCGGCGCTGGCAAAGCCAAACCCCGCTTGGTTAAATTACGTGGTCACCGGCAAAGCGCGTTCGCATATTCGCCACTATTTAAAAACTATCCAAATATCCGAATCTGCCCATTTGGGTGAGCGTTTGCTTAACCTTGCTTTGCGTGCGCTGCATATCGACCCAAGCGCGATTACCGATAAGCAATGGCAAAAAGTGATGAGCGATTATGGCGCCAAAATTAAAAATGAGATTTTGGCTGATATTGGCTTAGGCAAGCGAATGAGCCTAATGGTGGCGCATCAATTATTAGCCAATAATCACGATTCCAACAACGATGAAAACGGTAAAACAAAAGCATTCAAACCGCTGGATATGATTACTATTCGCGGCTCTGAGGGCATGGCCGTGCAATTTGCGCAGTGCTGCACACCTATTCCGGGCGACCCGATTTTAGGCTTTATTAATAAAGAAAAAGGCTTAATTATTCATACGCATGATTGCGCCACAGTAGCTAAATTTAAGCTAGATCCTGATAAATGGCTGGATGTAGAGTGGGACCCAGACAACGAAAAACTGTTTAAAGTCAATGTGCGCTTAGTAGTGGCCAATGTGCGCGGCATGCTGGCCAAAATTGCTGCCGGCATTTCAGAGGCGGGCGCCAATATTGATAATGTTAGCGTTGAAGATTCGGATGGCAGCCAATATTCCAATGTGAATTTTGTGGTGCAAGTGCGTAATCGTGCGCATTTGGCCGATTTAATGCGCAATTTGCGTAAAATTCCCGACGTAGTGCGCATTAATCGCGTCAAAGGCGGCCATTCAGATAATCGAATTCAATAAGCCAATTAATTATTGGGTATGAGCAAGCTCACTGAAATTAAGGCGTTTTCAAAACCGCTTATCGCCAACTTATTCAAGCTTGGCATTTCCACTGTTCAAGATTTACTCCTGCATTTGCCGCTGCGCTATATGGATGAAACGCGCATTACCGCGGTGCGCGATTTACGGCTGGGCGATACCGCGCAGGTAGAAGGCGAAATTGTGCATTGCGAAGTAACTTACAAACCGCGCAAGGCATTAATCGCGCGCCTTGAAGACGTCAGCGGCCAACTTACTTTACGTTTTCTGCATTTTTACCCCAGCCAAATCGCTGCGCTTAAAGTGGGCACAGTGTTACGTGTGTATGGCGAAATTCGCCACGGTTTTTTCGGCTACGAAATGGTGCATCCGCAATGCAAAGCGGTGGGTGAAAAAACTGTGGTAGCAGAAACCTTAACGCCGATTTACCCAACAACGGCCGGCTTAACGCAGCCGAATATTCGCAAGGCAATTGCGCTGGCTTTAAAGCAAGATGCACTAGCTGAAACCTTGCCTGCAGGCGTTTACAAGGAATTAAATTTGCCCAGCTTTGCGGCCAGTATTCAAGCGCTGCATCACCCAACGCCAGATGCCAATTTGGCTGATTTAGAGAATCACAGTACGCCAGAATGGCGGCGATTGGCGTTTGATGAACTGCTAGCGCAACAACTTTCAATGCGTAAACATTATGCCAAACGGCGTAGTATTAATGCGCCTGCCATTGCCATTTCCAAAACGTTAACCCATCAGATGCTTGAAAATTTGCCTTTTCAATTAACCAATTCGCAGCAAAAAGTAGTGGCTGAGATTAGTAACGATTTAACGCAACCACACCCAATGCAACGCTTGCTGCAAGGTGATGTAGGCAGCGGAAAAACCATTGTGGCGTGCATGGCGGCACTGCAAAGCATTGAGCATGGCTGGCAAGTGGCTTTAATGGCACCGACTGAAATTTTGGCCGAACAGCATTTTAAAAAATTTGAAACGTGGCTTAAACCCTTAAATATTCAAATTGCTTGGTTAACGGGCAGCCAAAGCAAAAAAGAGCGCGAAGCGGCACTGGCCAATATTGCCAGTGGCGCTGCCCAGCTTGCCGTAGGTACGCATGCTTTGTTTCAAGATGCCGTGACATTTAAAAAACTAGGCCTTGCCATTATTGATGAGCAACATCGTTTTGGTGTGCAGCAGCGTTTGGCTTTGCGCAAAAAAGGTGAGCCAGAGCCGCATCAATTAATGATGTCCGCCACGCCGATTCCGCGCACATTATCCATGAGCTATTTTGCCGATTTAGACGTTTCGGTGATTGACGAATTACCGCCAGGCCGCACGCCTATTGTGACTAAGCTGGTATCGGATGAACGGCGCGAAGAGATTTTGCAGCGCGTGCGCGAAGCTTGCTTGGCTGGTAGTCAGGCATATTGGGTATGCCCATTAATTGAGGAGTCTGAGGCTTTGCAGCTGCAAACCGCCAACGATACCTTTGCGCATATGCAAGCCAGCTTTCCAGAGATCAAAATCGGCTTGGTTCACGGCCGCATGAAACCTGCCGAAAAACAAGCGGTGATGCAGGCCTTTAGCAAAAATGAAACGCAACTGCTAGTGGCCACCACGGTGATTGAAGTGGGCGTAGACGTGCCCAATGCCAGCCTGATGGTGATAGAGCATGCAGAGCGTGCAGGATTGAGCCAACTACATCAGTTAAGAGGCCGAGTAGGGCGCGGTGCAGCAAAAAGCACTTGCATATTACTTTATCAATCTGACAAAAAATTGGGCGAAATTGCCCGCGCAAGATTAAAAGTAATTTATGAAAACACCGATGGTTTTGTTATTGCCCAAGCCGATTTGCATTTACGCGGCCCAGGTGAATTTTTAGGCACGCGCCAAAGCGGTGTGCCCATGTTAAAAATTGCCGATTTAGAACGCGATGTGGAATTGCTGGAAGCCGCCAAAAAAATGGCAGACAGCCTAATTAAGCAATATCCATCAGCAGTAGAAGCGCATTTAGAACGCTGGATGCGCCATGCGGGTGAATTGGTGAAGGTGTAATTTTTTAAAATAAATAATGAGGATTAAAAATGATTGATTTATGGGATGTTTATCAGCATGTACAGATTTCAGACTTACAGGCATCGCAGCATGTTAATAATCTCGATTCAAGAAAAAATGGCGAAACGTTGCATAAAGAAGTACAGCGATTAGATTCTAAAATTGATGGTTTAGCTCTGATTTGCCAAGCGCTATTGGAAATTTTGCAAGAAAAAGCAGAATTATCAGACAAGGAAATTGTAGAAAAAATAAAAGAAATAGATTTGCGAGATGGAAGGGAAGATGGAAAACTTACGGGCAAGATGTCATCTTGTTCAAAATGTAAGCGCCCAGCACATTCGAGGCAGCGAACATGTATGTATTGCGGCACTGCGATTATTGCTGGCAACATTGTAGAAAAGTCACTAACCCCTAAACCAAATGTACATATCAAGTGAACCAAGCAGTCAATTTAACTCGAAATAAGTGGCGATGGATAGGCAAACCCATGCGTAGCGGCGTTATGCAATCTTGGTTGATTGATAGCGGTTCGCTAACGACCCGTTTAAAAGCGCGCTATGCGGATTTTGCAGTGCAGTCAGTGTTACATGAAAATACCAAAGCATTTACCGATGAATCTGCGTTGCTGGGTTTAAAATCTAATCAACATGCGCTGATTCGTGAGGTGTTGCTGATAGGCAATAATGAGCCAGTGGTGTTTGCGCACAGCGTGCTGCCGCATGCAAGCTTGCGCGGGGCTTGGCGGGGCTTGGGTAAGTTGGGAAATAAGCCGTTAGGCACCGCCCTATTTGCTAACCCAAAAATCAAACGCACGCCCTTACAATATAAAAAGTTATCGCGAAACCATGCGCTGTACCATCGGGCAACTCAGCATCTGGCAACCAAACCAAATAGCCTGTGGGCGCGGCGTTCGGTTTTTAGTTTAAATTGCGCTACTATTTTGGTTACCGAAGTTTTTTTACCGCAACTACTGTCCACATGAATACACAACAATTAATTAAAAAACTAGACGCCTATGAGCGCTTGATGCGGCTAGATAAACCGATTGGCATCTTATTACTGTTGTGGCCAACACTTTGGGCACTGTGGATAGCCAGCCGCGGCAAGCCAGATTGGATTGTGCTACTGGTTTTTGTAACAGGCACCGTGCTAATGCGTAGCGCTGGCTGCGTAATGAATGATATTGCTGATCGCAAATACGATGGATTGGTAGAGCGCACAAAAAATCGACCGCTGGCAACTGGCGAGGTGAGCGTAAAAGAAGCCTATATATTAGTAGCAGGCTTAAGTTTATTAGCGTTTTGCCTGGTTTTGTTCTTTAACAAAACCACCATTTTATTATCATTTGCCGCTTTGTTTTTAGCAGCTAGCTACCCGTTAACCAAGCGCTTTTTAGCCATTCCACAAGCGTATTTAGGCATTGCATTTGGCTTTGGCATTCCCATGGCATTTGCCGCGGTAAATGATTATATTCCGCCAATTGCATGGCTTATATTGGCAGCCAATGTGTTTTGGGCTATCGCTTACGATACCGAGTATGCGATGGTAGATCGCGATGACGATTTAAAAATAGGCATCAAGTCATCTGCCATATTTTTTGGTCGATATGACGTGTTTGCCGTCATGCTTTGTTATGCCGCCATGCTGAGTTTATTGGCTTACATTGGCCATACATTAGGCTTTGGTGTTTTTTATAACCTTGGCCTTTTGTTAGCACTGGCGCTAATTCTGCTTCAATATCAAGCCATTAAAAACCGTGTTAAAGCCAATTGCTTTAAAGCGTTTTTACAAAATAGCTGGATTGGTTTAGCCATTTTTGCAGGCATTGCCGCGCAGTTTTATTTCAAAGCAGCCAGCTAATTAAGCATTAAATGCATAACTAGCAAGTTGAGCAAAATGCTTATTTGTATTCAATCAAATTAAATTCAAATAACTCAGCAGGTTCTTCAACATCATTTACGTTGGCTTTTTCAGCCTCTAGTAAAGTCAATTCCTCTAGTTTTTGCAGTTTATCCGCTTTACTAGCCGCTAATTTTGCTTCTTTCATTTCTTTAATCGCCATTTTTTTCTCATCCAATTGAATTACATCTGCTTTGTTAACATTGCTTTGGGCAATGCCTCTTAATAAAATTAACTCTTCTAAAACGCTTTTATCAAAGCCCACTCGATTTTCAAGGCGGCTGTTATAAATCAAGTCATCTAAATAAACCGCGGCGGCAGGGCTGCCCCATGCTTGTTCTAAGCCAGCCATTAAGCGTGGGAAATCTTCCAAGTTTTGTTTTGGGCTGGCTTCGTCATTGGTAAAGGCGGCAATGCGAATATTAAAATGCTCTTTACACTCTAGTGTTGTTTGTTCATACATGGCTTGTAAGTTTTCTTTTGCCAATAAATCCAATAAAAACAGCCAGATAGTGACCGATTGTTTTGGGTAATCCATCAAATGGTTTTGTAATAATTGAATCGCTAAGCTGGTGCGGCCGTGTGATAAAAACACGTCGGCATGATCCAAAATATTGTGCTCAAAAATATCTTCTTCTAATTCAATTGGCATCGATGCCACTTGCGTTGAATCCAAGTTATCAAATGCTTGATCGTCATTATTTTGCGCGACTGAATTAGCCTCTACTGCTGGCTTGCTTTCAAATAAGCTATCTTCAAGGCCTTCTTCTTTGTAATAAACAAGGCCATTTGCATTCGCGTCCAGCACGTTCCAAACATCTTCAGCGTTGGTTAATTGTTGTGATTGACGACGACGGCGCCAGTAATCAGCCGCAAAATAGCCGCCAACTAATAAACCTAAACCCGCTAAATAAGGCCACCATTTGGCTGCGCCATCAAAAAAGCTAGAATTAGCTAGTGGTTGTGCTGTTTGCTGCTGTAATTGTTTTTCCGCTTCAAGAGTGCGGTTACGTTGTTGTAAGCTGGTGATTTGTTGTTCTAAATGCGCAAGACGGTTACTCAAAACAGTTGCTTCATCTTCAATCGCAATCGTACTAGCCAATGCTTGTGGTGCGGTATCTGCCGAATAATGCAATTGTTTATCTAAACGCAATGCAATCGTATTGGCCTGATTGTCACTAATGGCGCCAGAAATACTTAAACGCGGTTTAGTTTCACTATTTATCGGCAGATTTGCTGGCTTTTTTGTTGAATTGTCACTTAATACATTACTGATATTACCGGCAGTTTTATTGCTGGCAACATTATTGTTTGCTACTTTATTGTTTGCTACTTTATTGGTATCTAATTGGCTTTTAGCATTAATCGGCTTAACGCGAATGGTTTGGCTATAAGTCGGTTCAGCCCTTGGCAACTTCCTGGCAACCGGTTTTGCCGCAACGGTGTCGGCAGTTTCGACACTATTGACGACTTCTTCATCGTTTGATTGCTCAATTTCAGCCGTTAATAGTGGGTCAATCAACAAAACATAATCACGTTGAAAAGTACTATCGCACTCGGCAATTACCGACAAGCTCACAATTGGCTCGTTCATTACATCTGTAGTGGTAATGCTTAAAATACCCTCATCACCTTTAATATTGCCTAGCTTTAGTTGCGCGTGACTTACTTGATTAATCTGGCCAGAATCATCGCCTAACCTAAAGCAGGCTTGGTCTTTCAGGCCTTCAATGCCTTGCACTTTAATCTTAGCTTGCAAAGGCTGACCAATATGCGATCTCACGTCGATATCACCCAAACCAACCGCAAAAACCTGACTTTGCATGCTAATAGATAGCAGCGTGAGTGCGGTTAATACGGCTTGCTTTAATATATAATTGTTATGCATGATGATTACCTGTTTATCCAGACTATCGATGTTATATAATTTTAATAAGCAATTGATATGCCAACTCAATATTAATTCCTTAAACACATTTAAACAGTATTAAGCATTAAAAAACTATTATTTAATCAATTTTTATAATTGACAAACCATTATGCGAAAGCATATAATCCGCCCTCTTGTTTTTATAAGCTATAGATAAACCATAGCTTGATATTGAACTGGCTTAACTGAATTAGCTTATATTGAATTAGGTAGTGATACGATGAATATTTTTTCTGGAAAAACATTTTCTGCAAAATCGCATGAAGTACAACGCGATTGGTTTGTAATTGACGCAACCGACTTGGTATTAGGTCGTTTAGCCAGTGCAGTAGCACACCGCTTACGCGGTAAACATAAAACTATCTACACGCCGCACGTTGATACGGGCGACTACATTGTAGTGATTAATGCTGACAAAATTAAAGTAACAGGTGCAAAAGCGGATGGTATGTTATACCACAGCCACTCTGGTTACCCAGGTGGTATCAGCACAACAACATTCTCTAAAATGCAAGATCGTTTCCCAGGTCGCGCTCTAGAAAAAGCAGTAAAAGGCATGTTGCCAAAAGGCCCTTTAGGCTATGCAATGGCTAAAAAAATGAAAGTGTATGCTGGCGACAAGCATGAGCACGCTGCACAACAACCAAAAGC
>JAYWCF010000167.1:0-5288 GCA_043780715.1 Methylotenera sp.
GAATTATCGGGTGACAATATTTGCATCGAAATTACAGAAGGAATGCTTTTAGATTCATCAGAAATGATTCAAGATAAATTAAATGCCTTTAGAAATGCAGGGTTTCAGATTGCAGTAGATGACTTTGGCACTGGCTATTCTTCACTTTCGTATTTAAATAAATTTTCAGTGGATTACATCAAAATTGATCGCTCGTTTGTGAATAATTTGACGGTTGAATCGGATAATTACGCCTTATGCGAGGCAATAATTGCCATGGCCCATAAGTTAAAAATTAAAGTGGTTGCTGAAGGCATTGAAACCGAATTGCAATTGGAGTTATTAACCAATTCTGGCTGTGATTTTGGTCAAGGTTACTATTTATCAAAACCATTAAGCAAGGTGGATTTTGAATCATTTTTAATCTACAAACAAAAGCGACTAGCCGATTTAATTGGCATCACTGCCGCTGCACCGCTTATTTAACAGCGTTAATCTAACCGCCGCCAAAAGCTTGGTTAATCTTGATTGATTAACCAAGCCAAAATTGACTATTTACCAAAATAGACTATTTAAAATTTACTAATTAATAATCAATTTGCACAAAATGCTCTTGCTTATCATTACTTAATGCAATCAAGCACAGCGCGTTTTCGATATCAGCAACCAAATTCATCACCACATTATCCAAAGTAACGCGCACAGCCTTTTCGGTTTTGTTACCTTGCAAATTAATTGTGATGTGATATACCGTATCGCGATAGCGGTAATGGATTTTGTAGGATTGCCAATGTTTGGGTACGCAAGGTGAAATGCGTAAGCAATCGTTTTCTAGCGTTACACCCAGCAATGTTTCAAGCGTCAGGCGATACATCCAGCCTGCTGCGCCTGTGTACCAAGTCCAGCCGCCGCGGCCAGTATGCGGCGCTGTGGCGTAAATATCGGCACTCATTACATAAGGTTCTACTTTGTAAGTTTGTGCTTTTTGCAAAGTACTGGCGTGATGAATAGGATTAAGCATGTGATACAACTCCCACGCCGGCTCTTTTTCACCTTGCATGGCAAAGGCCATAGTGGCCCAAATAGCGGCATGGGTATATTGGCCGCCGTTCTCACGCACGCCAGGCACATAACCTTTAATATAACCCGGCTCTAATTCTGATTGATTAAAAGGTGGGTCTAGTAATTTAATCAGCTGTGCATCGCGCTGTACTAGGCGTTGATTAACCGCTGCCATGGCTTGTTTAGCGCGCGCAGGGTCACCACTTTTTGAAATAATGGCCCAACTTTGGCTGATTGAGTCTATCTGACATTCATCATTGAGTTTTGAACCCAATGGCGTGCCATCATCAAAATAGGCACGTCTGTACCATTCGCCATCCCAAGCGTGCGTTTCGATATTGCCTTTTAAAAAAATAGCCTGCGTGGCGCATATTTCGGCAAATGTGTGATCTTCTTTCAGATGGGCAATCAAACTAAAGCTGTTTAAATTTTCTACCAAGAACCAAGCCAACCATACGCTTTCACCCTTACCTTCACGCCCGATTAAGTTCATGCCATCGTTCCAATCGCCACAACCAATTAACGGCAACTGGTGCGCACCAAAGCGCAAACCGTGTTTAATCGCTCTTACGCAATGCTCATATAAGCTGGCGGATTCATTTGAGCGTAATGGCAAATCGTAATAGGCTTCTTCATGCTGATTTAAAGCGCGGCCTTCTAAAAAGTGCACTTGCTCATCCAGCACAGCGGTGTCACCCGTTGTTGTCACATAGCGACAGGTAGCGTAAGCCAGCCATAAATAATCATCGGAAAAATGCGTGCGTACGCCCTGCCCATTGGGCGGATGCCACCAATGTTGTACATCGCCTTGCGGAAATTGGCGTTGCGCGCAGCGAATAATCTGCTCGCGCGCCAACCAAGGTGCGGCATGCACCAAAGCCATGGTGTCTTGCAATTGATCGCGGAAACCGTAAGCACCGCCGGATTGGTAATAACCGCTTCGGCCCCATAGCCGGCATGAGATGGTTTGATACAGCAGCCAGCCATTGCTTAAGATATTCAGCGCCGCATCTGGCGTTTCTACTTGTACCGCGCCTATTGTGTGGTTCCAATATTCATGCACGGCATCCAAAGCCTGCCCTGCCCCTGCTCTACCGCCGAATTTTTGAACATAGTGCCGCGCTTCATCCACATTATTGGCAGCGCCAAACACAAAGACACATTCGCGCTCTTCATTTTCGCGCAAATTAATTGGGGCTTGCAATGCCGCGCATGGGTCTAAACCTGCACCAGTGCGGCCAGATAAGCGTTTGCGACGCATGGCGGCTGGGCTGGCTAGTGAGCCATTTCGGCCAATAAATTCAGTACGGCTTCCGCTGGTGCTAGTTTCTTTTTCACTTAAACAAGCAAACACAATGCGGTTAGCACATTCGCGACCATAAGCATTACGCGCAAAAATGGCGCCTGTTTGCGCATCGGTTTCTGTCACAATATGCATTAAATTTTGGTGGCGCCACTCACCCATCACTAATTCAAAATAGCCTGTTAATGATAATTGGCGTGCGCGATTAGACAGATTACGCAATTTAACCACCACAAATTTAACCGGTGCATCCATTGCCACATAAGTGGTTAATTCAGAATAAATGCCCGCCTCAGAATGTTCAAATACGCTATAACCAAAACCATGACGGCAGACGTAATCGGATTTTTCTGGCGTTGCAATGCCGCTGGTTGGCGACCAAAATACCCCTGTTTCTTCATCGCGAATATAATGCGCTTCGCCGCTGCTATCCGAAATTGGATCGTTATGCCATGTGCTTAATCTAAATTCATGCGCGTTTTCTACCCAAGTGTAGGCGCTGCCGCTTTCGGTAACGACTGTGCCAATAAATGGGCTGGCAATGACGTTAGACCAAGGCGCTGGCGTTTTTTGGCCGTTGCTTAGGGTAATTACATATTCGCGGCCATCTGGCGTAAAACCGCCCAAGCCATTATCAAATACCAATGCGCGTTTTGGCGGCGCCATAGTGCGTTGCGCGTGCGCTTGCATTAAAGGTTCTAATCGATCCGATGCTCTTTCGCTTGTACGTTCGGCTGAAACCCTGCGCTCAACTTGCTCAATCAGGCTTTCATTGCTATCGGTAAACACAATACGCGCGACGGTTTGAAATAGCACACGCGCTTCTTCTGATAGCTCTTCTACCCGTCTAATGAACACGCCACCGGGTTTATCCAAAGTTTGCGCTTCTGGCCCTGCGTTAATTAGCCCAATAATTTGGTCTTGCAAATCGGCGCGGTAGCCAGAAAAATCTTCATTCACAATCACTAAATCTGCCACTAAGCCGTTCATGCGCCAATAGGTATGCGCTTGCAGCAATTGTTTTACTAAATTGATGCGATTAATATCGCCAATGCGCATTAGCACAATGGGCAAATCGCCAGAAACACCAAAGCGCCATAAGCCAGATTGGCCTAATTGGTTGCGCGAAATAACGCTGGGCGCGGCGCGGCGCATAGAGTTGCAATAAATAACCGAGCTAGCCAAACGGCCGTACACTTGTGCATCGGCTTCAGATGCATTAAGCATGCGCAACACTTCTTGGCTTTGAAACCATGCCATCTCAAAAGCGCGCTCTACAAAATGCCTATCGCCATATTTATCAATTAAAGCCAATGCCGCCTCACGCGAACTAGCCACGCCAGAAATAATCTGCACAGTGGTCGATTGGTCTGTGGATAAATGAATCGACCGCCTAATTGCGACAATCGGGTCTAATACAGAGCCATCGGTATTGGATAAAGCCTGTGATTTGGATGCGCCAATTTTACTGATTGGCCGGCCAAATAGTTGATCACTAATCTGGCTGGATACTTGGCCCAATAGGCTTTCTGATGATTTAGCATCATTATCCGAATCAAACATAATAGGGTTTGCAGCAGTGCGTCCGCGGCCGATAAATTTAGCTCTGTCCGTTTCAAAGCTGGGTGATTGCGCTATTTCGCTATTATTTTCGCCAACATTTGTTACCGCCATTAAATGAAACATCCATGGCACTCGCTCATCTTGGGTGCGTGGCCGTCTGGTGCTAATAATGGCGTTTCTATCTGGCAAAATTTCGGTTTGCACAAACAAATTGCTAAACGAACGGTGCGCTAAATCGGCATTTTGTGGCGCCAAAATTACTTCGGCATAGCTGGTTAATTCAATATGGCGTTCGCGTGCCGATAAATTGGTCAATGTCACGCGGCGAATTTCCACATCATCCTCTGGCGAAACGCTAATTTCGGTATGCGTTTCAATGGATTGGTCACGGCGGCGATATTCAGCGCGCGCTTGTGAAAATACCGCTTCATAAAAATCGGCTTTGCGTAACGTTGGTTGATGCGCGCTAGACCAATAACGCTGGCTATCTAAATCGCGCACATAAATAAACGTGCCCCAATTATCTTGTGTGGCATCTTCGCGCCAGCGGGTTACCGCTAAATCGTGCCAACGGCTGTAACCACCGCCAGCATTGGTCGCCATTACATGGTAGCGGCCGTTTGAAAGCAAATGCACCTCAGGAATAGACGTATTAATCTGCGAAAAGACGCGCATGGTAGCGCCTTCGGTTTCGGTATTAG
Organism: Methylotenera sp.; assembly: GCA_043780715.1. GTDB lineage: Bacteria > Pseudomonadota > Gammaproteobacteria > Burkholderiales > Methylophilaceae > Methylotenera_A. The sequence continues at coordinate 4,609 of JAYWCF010000167.1, forward strand.
TCAGCGCATTGGCATTTACTTCGGACAGGTGCGGCTGCAAAGTGGCACCTTGTTTTGGAATACGTTCTTGCAGCAATAATTCTGTGGCTTTAATGTATGGCGCGGCCATAAATCGGCGTTGCATGGGTTTGTTTAATAAAACCTGCGCAAAAGAGAGCAAACTCATGCCTTGATGGTGTGCCATAAAGGTGAAAATAGCGGCATGGTTTTTACCGCGCGGCAAGCGATTAGGCGTGTAATCAATCGCTTCATAAAATCCATATTGACCAACATAGCCGCTGGCTGCCAATTTTTGTAAGTTTTTACAAGCCTCATTAGGCAATACCATTAAAGCCAGCGCGCTGGCATAAGGCGCAATCACCAAATCATCGGCCAAGCCTCTTTTAAAGCCTAAACCAGGCACGCCAAACGCGCGATATTGATACACTTGCCCAATATCGGTGGCGTTATAGCACGATTCTGAAATACCCCAAGGCACGTTATTTTGTTGACCATATTGAATTTGCCTGCGCACCACCGCTTTGCAAGTTTGATCAAGCAGCGTGTTTTCAAAGCTGGGCATAATGAGATTGGGCATTAAATACTCAAACATAGAGCCAGACCAAGAAAGCAAGCTTACATCGCCACTCATGCTAGTTAACAGACGGCCTAATGAGAACCAATGTTTTTGCGGCAATTGG
>JAYWCF010000168.1:0-5262 GCA_043780715.1 Methylotenera sp.
GCGTTTTATTCAGCCATTGTTGTAAACTTGGTATGCCTTTGTCTGCATAAATGCCGTTTGATGCTCTATCGCTGGTAGAAACTAAACCAATTTTAATGAATTGTTTTGTCATCTGCTTGTCTTTAATATTGCGTGTAAAATAAATGCGCGGAGATACGCTAATAATAGCATTTTCAATCGTAAAGGATTATTTCATGGCGGGTTTGACCAATCATTCAATGATAAAAACAGCAAGAGATGCAAAAGTATTGGCGCGTTTAAGCCAATCGCATGCAATTACTAACGAAAATAAAACATTAAAACCCAAAATGATGTTGCTGGGTTTGTTTGCAGTAGGCGTTTTATTTGCCGCCATGCAACTGCAAGCAGCCGAAAATTGGTATGAAAAAAGTTACAAGCCGCAAAATAGCAGCAATTTGAAATCGTTGCAGGCTAACCCTGATACCAAAATGTTTGTTAGTAATCATAAAGAGGATGACGACATTAGCATGCTAGAAAGCGGCTATGACATGATTGGCTCATCTGGCTTTACCGCAGGCGATGTGCCAGCAGAGCAAGCCTTGCAATACGCCAAAACATTAAAAGCCGATACCGTGCTGGTGTACAGCAAGTATGGATCAGCCAAAACGGCCGGCAGCAAAATGCAGATGATTAAAGAAGCGGCTAAAGCGGGCAAAGAATTGACTGAAAAAGATTTAGAGCAAGAGCCGACTAATTACAAATATTACGCCAGTTATTGGGCAAAATTGCCAGCGCCGCTATTGGGCGTGCATGTGATTAAGTTGGCTAAAAAAGAATCGCAAGAGGCCGAAAAAGCCACTGAATTTGAAGGTTTAAAAGTGATTGCTGTGATTAAAGATTCGCCAGCGGCCAAAGCAGGCTTGGTGCGTGGCGATACTTTATTAAAACTAGCAGGTAATACACTGAATAAACCAGAAGAATTGTCAGCCATGGTGCGCCAGCATCAAGGCAAAGAAGTAGCGCTGGAATTTGAGCGAGATGGTGAAAAAAACACAACCAAAGCGCTAGTAAATAGCCGAAATTAAGTATTTATTTTGATGCAAAAAAGGCACTGGTTAATAAGCCAGTGCCTTTTTTTATAAGCCAAATTGTTAAAACAAATGGCTATTAATGTGTAAATGTGTGGCAATGCTGGCGGCATAACCAATGGCAATAGCAGGCAACCATTTTATGTGGCCAAAAAAGGTATAAGCGCCTTTTGCCTGACCCATTAACGCCACGCCAGCCGCTGAGCCAATAGATAAAAGCGAGCCGCCAACGCCAGCCGTTAATGTCACTAGCAACCATTGCCCAACTGACATATCTGGCATCATGCTTAACACAGCAAACATCACTGGAATATTATCGATTAAGGCCGAAATAACGCCGATGGCAATATTAGTTGTGGTGGCGCCCAAACCAATATACATGGCTTGTGATAACACGGTTAAGTAGCCAATAAAGCCTAAACCGCCTACGCACATAATCACGCCATAAAAGAAAAACAAGGTATCCCATTCGGTTCTGGCGATTTTTCTAAAAATATCAAAAGGCACTGGGTTGCTGATGTCTTCCATGTCATCATCAAATTTGGTGTGCTCGCCAGTCATTTTTAAATAATAGCTATAAAACATCAGCAAACTTAAGCCAGTCAGCATGCCCATTACAGGTGGTAAGTGCAAAAATTGGTGGAAAGCAACTGCCATAGCAATGGTGATGACAAAAAGTGCAATCATCGCCAGTGCGCCGCGTTTCATGGCTAACTGGTTGCTAACGCCTTTGGGTTTTTGTTTGGGCACAGAAAAATGCATAAGTGCGGCAGGTACAAGCCAATTGACTAAAGCCGGCAGAAATAAGCTAAAAAAGGACCAAAAATTTACCGTACCATTAAAGGTTTGAATGTTTTTTTGCCAAACCATTAAAGTGGTAATGTCGCCAAACGGGCTAAATGTGCCGCCTGCGTTGGCGGCAACTACTAAATTGATGCAAGCCAGTAAGACAAACGCTTTATTGCTACCACCCACTGCCAACACAACGGATGACATTAATAAGACTGTGGTGAGGTTATCTGCAACAGGCGAAATAATAAACGCCAAACCGCCGGTCACCCAAAATAGGGCGCGGTAACCAAGGCCTTTGCGAATTAGCCATGTGCGTAACGCTTCAAACACATGGCGTTCATCCAGCGCATTGATAAACGTCATGGCGACAATTAAAAACAGCATCAACTCGGCGTATTCTAATAAATTATGCCGTAAAGCGATTTCGGCTGCATGTGGCACGCCATGCGCTTGATAATACCAAGCAATACCCGCCCAAATAATACCCGCGGCTAACATCACTGGTTTGGATTTAGGCAGATGAATAAATTCTTCTGCAATAACAGCCATATAAGCAATTACAAAAATCGCAATGGCGGCAAAGCCTATCCAATGATTGGTTAAATCAAAACGGCTAGTATCAGCGTTAGTATCGGCGCCAGTGTTGGCAGCCCAAGCCGATGCTTGAAATAGCCACAAACAAAAGGCGCTAACAAAAGCCGCCAATACGCGTTTATTCATCTTCACCATATAAGTCCGGATTAGGTAAATCTGAATTCGGTAACTCTGGGTTTTCAGCTTCGCTTAGTTCACGGATTAATTTAAATAGTTCGCGGCTGCTTTTTGGTGGCTTTTGTGCGGCTTCTTCGCGTTGCGCATTTCTAATTAGGGTACGCAATTGTTGAATATCGGCAGCAGGAAATTTGCTGTAAAACTCTTGCAAAGCATCTGGCTCGGCAATTAAGCGGCTGCGCCAACGTTCCATGGTGTGAAAGCGCGCGTTTTCTTGCGTATTTTTGCCTTCCCATGCTTGCAGTTGCTCAACGATGGGCGCGCTATCTACGTCGCGCATTAAGCGGCCCAAATATTGCAATTGCCTGCGAACGGCGCCGTTGGCGGTTAAGCGTTTGGCTTCCATCACCGCATCAAATAAGGTTTCGGGCAAGTTAAGTTTGATTAATTTATCTTTAGATAAATCAATTAACTTTTTACCAATGGCCTGTTGCGCGTCTGCTTCGGCTTTTAGCTTGGTTTTACTGATGGGTAAATCAGCGTCTGGATCTATTGAGTAGTTTTTTTCGGTCACGATGGTGGGTTTCTAGTGGCTTTGATGTTGGCTACGGTATGATAACAGTTTTAGTCATTTGAATTAATCAAACCCCATAATGGACGCTACAATTAATCTAGAGCAATTACAGCAAATCACGCAAGACGCGCTTAAAACCGCCAAGCTTGCCGGCGCCTCTTCGGCGGAAACTGAAGTGAGTTTTGGCACAGGCCAAAGCGTATCGGTGCGCTTAGGTGAGACTGAAAATATTGAATATAACCGCGATAAAGGTATTTCGGTTACGGTTTATTTTGGTGAACAAAAAGGCCATGCCAGCAGCTCTGATTTAAGTCCACAAGCGCTTAAAGACACGGTTGAGGCGGCTTGTAATATTGCCAAATACACAGCAAAAGACCCATTTTGCGGCTTGGCCGATGCCAATTTAATGGCCACCAATCTGCCCGATTTAGATTTATATCATCCTTGGCAATTAAGTGTAGACGAAGCGCTTGAGATTGCCAAAACCTGTGAAGCGGCCGCGCTTGATATGGATAAAGTGCGCATTAGCAATTCTGAAGGCGCTGGCGTATCGATTGCTGAAAGCATCTTTGCTTACGCCAATAGCCACGGTTTTGTAGGTGGCTATGCCAGTTCACGCCATAGCATTAGCTGTTCGGTTATTGCAGAAGACAACGGCAATATGCAGCGCGATTATTGGTACACCAGCGCGCGCGATCATAAAGACATGGATTCTGCCAGTTATGTAGGCCATTTGGCGGGTCAGCGCAGCATTAGGCGCTTAGGCGCGCGCACCATTCAAACTGGGCAATACCCTGTTTTGTTTGAAGCGCCATTGGCTTCAGGATTAATTTCATCTTTAACTGGTGCGATTTCAGGCGGCAGCTTATACCGTAAATCTTCCTTTTTGTTGGATAGTTTAGGCAAAAAAGTAGCGTCGACTTGTTTAAATATCACCGAAGATCCGCATGTTAAAAAAGGTGTTGCCAGCAGCCCATTTGATAGTGAAGGTGTAGCCACGCATGCACGCCAATTGGTTGAGAATGGTGTCTTGCAAGGCTATATGCTGTCTAGCTATTCGGCGCGCAAATTGGGCATGCAAAGCACAGGCAATGCGGGTGGTAGCCATAATTTAATTGTGCAATCCACAGGGCAAAACTTTGCTGAGTTGTTGCAATTAATGGGCACAGGTTTACTGGTAACCGAAGTGTTAGGCCATGGTTTAAATATGGTAACAGGCGATTATTCGCGCGGTGCGGCAGGTTTTTGGGTAGAAAATGGCGTGATTGCTTACCCAGTTGAAGAAATAACCATCGCGGGTAATATGAAAGATATGCTGAATCAGATTACAGCGATTGGAAGTGACGTGATTAAAAATAGCTCCAAACTAACCGGCTCTATTTTGATTGAGCAAATGACGGTTGCAACGGGCGATTCTGCTGAATAATTTGTAAGCGCACATTTGTTTCAGCCAACAAAAAGCCCTTCAAATTGAAGGGCTTTTTTGTTAATCGCTTATTAATTCAGCGTTTATTTACTTTCTATTTTATCTTCATCTGCAGGCTCAAAACCATCATCAGACGGTTTATCGCTGGCGACGCCATCAACCACTAAGCTTGCACGGCGTTGCAAATAGGCATCGCGCATAAATGAGTAGGGGTCTAGTGAAGCGTTATCGACTAAATCACCAGCATCTAGCAATTGAGTTCTTGTATCAACCAACTGAGCAGCACGCAATTGATTGTGTAAGCGTACTTGGCCTATGTTATGAGTGTATGTAATTGGGTCTGAAGTCATTCTATCTATTACAAAGCCACCAGCGTCACGCACTGTACTTGGCCCAATTATAGGCAACACCAAATAAGCACCATTGCCAACACCCCAGTAACCAAGCGTTTGACCAAAGTCTTCTTTGCGATTTGGAATTTTATCCATGCTTGCTAAATCAACAAAGCCAGCTAAACCAAACGTTGTGTTTATTACAAAACGGCCAGCATCAGTAAATGCATTCGAAAATTTAAACTGCAATAAATCGTTTAGCACCGTTGTTAAGGAGCCTAAATTATTGAAGAAGTTGTTAAAGCCTTTACGCACAAATGTTGGCGCAACTGTTTTGTAGGCAGTGGCTACTGGTTTTAAAACAGCTTTATCAGTTAA
>JAYWCF010000169.1:0-5216 GCA_043780715.1 Methylotenera sp.
AGCCAATTAAACCAAACATTACCAATTGCGACATGACCAATTTCATCGCGTAAAATAATGGTTAAAATTTCAGCCATTTTTAAATCACCAATTTGCACAAATTTATTATGCAATTGCGGTGATGCGTCTAAACCGCGCGCTTCCATAATGCGCGGCACTAAGGCCATACGCGCCAGCACATCGTCTTTGGTTCTATCTACCATTTCCCATAAGCTATCATGGCCAGCAAAACTGCCATATTCATAGCCTATTGATTGCAAATGCGCATTCAAAAGTGAGAAATGATAGGCTTCTTCAGCGGCGACTTTAAGCCAATCGCGGTAGTAGTTTTCTGGCATATCGGCAAAGCGCCAAATCGCATCCAGCGCCAAATTAATAGCATTAAATTCAATATGCGCCAGCGCGTGAATCAATGCGGCGCGACCATCAACGGTGCGCATAGAGCGTTTGGGTAGTGCGAGCGGGCCAACTAACTTTGGCTTAAGTGGGCGGCCTGGGATGGCGGCAGTTGGTGATAATTGAATAGCACAATCCACAACAATAGATGGATTTTGGCCTAAAGCCAACACGCCAGCCGCTTTAGTGCTGGCATTGGTTTCGCAAAGCCACTCTAGCGCGGCTTTGCGACATTCAATATTTTCTGCAAGCAAGATTATTTAATTTCAACAAAATCTAATTCGCCAGCTTTCATATCGGGCACCATTAAATATTTGCCATCGTTTGTTATCGCAATGTCAGCCGCCGCTTTGTAGCCGTCTTTCATTAAGCGCGCTTTGCCTGCTACCAGTTCATTAATCTTGCCTGCTTTCCAATCGCTGATGATGATTTTGCCTGCTTTGGTTTTAACCAAACCGTCACCGCCGCCAAAACCTTCTGCCATTTTGCTGGTAGCGCCCGTGCTTAAATTGACGCGGTATAAAATGCCCGATTCAAAATCGACCGATAATAAGTTATTGCGGCCTTCAAATAACAAGCCATTGGGTGCCAAAATATCCGGGTTTTTGCTGTCTGCGATGACTGTAATCGGCGCGCCACCTTTAGCGATTTTAAAAATTTGACCGCCTGATTTTAAGTCGCCGCTATCGCTGACATATAAATTACCTAATTTATCGGTTGCAATATCATTTAAAAATACAGGCGTGCTAGGAAAAGCCATTTGCGCGCCATATACCTGCCAAGTGCCGTCTTTGCTCACTTCTAGCACGCGATTTTTATCCGCCACGTATAATTTGTCGCCAATCATGGCCAAACCTTTTGGGTCATCCATGCCTTTTGCAAACACCGTTACATTGCCTTTTTTATCCACTTTGCTAATTTGGCCGTCGCCATCTTTGCCAAACTCTACAATTTCAGAAATATAAATGCTGCCATCTTTGGCTTGCAGCACGGATTCTGGCGTTTTTAATCCTGTAATTTTGCTAGGGATTGGCTCTTTGGCGTGCACGCTGAATGCTTGCAGTAAAGCCAATGCGAATAGTGTTTTTTTCATATCAATAACCTTTGTTAAAATAGTGCGTTTGAATAAATTAGTAGTAAATTTTGCTAAGCGGCAAATCGTCTAATGCTGCACATAAGTTGGTTGCGCTGCCATTTGCAGGAGTGTCGATTGCGGCTAAAAAAGTTTTATCAACTTCTAAACTTTTAACGACTTTATCCATTGCTTTTGCATAGGCTTTTTCCATATAAAATTCAGGCTTAATGCCTAAATCACCATTTTGTTGCGCTTGTTTTTTAACGCTCACAATTGGCATTTCCAAATCGGTTGCGGCGCCGTTTTGATAAACTCTGGCAATTATTTCGCCATGAAAAATCCGCAATTGTGGGTTGTAAAACATATGCGGTTCTAGCAACACTACCACATTGGTGTTTTCACCTTTAGCGCACAAGTTTACAGTGGCAAAACGCTTCTCAAGCGCTTTTAATGCCACTTTTTCAGCCAGTGGGCCTTTCATATGCCATACATCCAAATACGGGTGCAGTAATCGCACAGGGTGTTCATAATGCAATTTAGCAATATGCACGGCAATATTGCCCGGCAGCTTAGCGCTTTCGGCCAGTGCAATGTTGTTAATCAATAAGCCGGCAACTAAGCAAGCCGCTATTTGAAGTATGCGATTTTTAATCATGCGTGTTTTATCATTAATTATTTAGTGTTGTTGATAGGTAATGCGGTAAATATAACCCGCGCGGTCGTCAGATACATATAACCCGCCATCGGCGCCAACGATTACGTCGGTTGGCCGCCCCCAAACGCCATTTTCGGTTAACCAGCCAGTGGCAAAATCACTCACCTCAATTGGGTTATCACCATTATATTTAACGCGCACCAATTTATAACCGCTTGGGTTTTGGCGATTCCATGAACCATGCAAAGCCACAATCGCATCATTTTTATAATCGGCAGGCCAGTTGGTTTTATCTAAAAAGCTAATGCCAATAGGGGTGGAATGCGAAATAAATGTAATGACAGGTGGTGTTGCGGTTTGGCAAAAGTTATCTGGTCCAATAAAATTTGGGTCTTGAATCATGCTTTTAGTATTGCCTGCCTCGCCCCAGCAATAAGGCCAGCCATAGTGCTTGCCAGCCTCAATGCGATTTAAATGTTCAGGCGGAATATCATCGTTTACCTTGCCATTTTTGCTGCTAGACCGCATATCAGAACCATTATTGGTGGCAAACATAGCACCCGTTTTAGGATGCCACGCAAAGCCTTGGCTGTTGCGTAAGCCTCTTGCCCATGTGGGGTCTGGCGCATGTCTGCCCAAAGTCACCAAGCTGTCTGCCGGTTTGCCTTCTAGCGTGTATCGTTGAATAGTGGCGCGCGTAGCGTTTTCTTCCACACACACATTGCAGCTAGAACTAATATTAATGTACAAGTGATTATCTGGGCCCAATTTAATGGTTTTAAGTGTGTGATGACCAGTGGCTAAGCCGCTAATAAAGGGCTGCGGCGCAGACCAAACGCCATTTTTTTGCGTTAATTTGACTACGGAATCTTCATTGGCAATCAGCAAGTCATCCTGCACAAATACCATACTATTGGGTGCTTTTAAATTGCTTGCAATCACAACAGGCGTTTCGGCAATGCCGTCTTGATTGGCATCTGGCAGCATTACTACTTGATTGCTTGACGCTAAAGCCACAAATAATCGGCCTTGTTTATCCAGTGCCATCATGCGCGGTTGGCCGTATTTATCGGCTAATTTTGCAAACACGCTTATTTCAAAACCCGGCGGTAATTTAATTGCAATTTGGCTGGGTGGATCAATTGACTCCGCACCATAAGCGCAGCCAATACTGGCTATCTGGCATAAGCCAATCTTAAGGTACAAACCAAGTTGATGGAAAAAAGCGCTAAGCATTTGATACTTTTATATGGTGTAAAAGAATCAAGTTAACACATCTGACCAAATATTGGTGGCCCATGCGCTGGCATATTGGCCTTCTAGCTCAGATGGTTTAAGCGAAACGCCGCCGCCCTCAGCAGATACCATGATTTTTTTCGCTTCATCAAAACGGTACACATTGGCCACATGCATGGCTTGTTTGTCATCCACATAGCTGTAGCACGTATTCGCAAAAACAGGGTTTTGATCAGGCATGCGATGTTGCATCAACTCCACAATAGCGCTGGCGCAAACCCGCGCTTGGCTGGTAGCCATATGCGCCGATTTTGGCAGCGCGGCCGAAACTGAATCGCCAATCACATGAATATTAGGCGCTAATTTTGTTTCATAGCTTAAAAAATTCACTTCGCACCAACGTTTATCAATATTGTTTAAGCCTAGCATTTGCGCTGGTTTGCCAGCACGTTGCGGCGGAATAATATTCAGCACATCGGCAGACACCGTTTCAAAATCGGTTTTTACTGTTTTGCTTTTGATATCGACTTCAAGCACTACATTGTTGGGTCGGTAATCGATAATGCCAGCGTACATGTCATTAAAAACTTTTGTGAACAAGCCTTTTTTAGAGGTGATTTCTGGGTTGGCATCCAGCACAATTACTTTGCTTTTAGGCTTATGGTTTTTAAAATAACTGGCCACTTGGCAAGCGCGCTCATAAGGGCCGGGTGGGCAGCGGTAGGGCGCTTTGGGCACGTTCATCACAAACACGCCGCCATCATGCATGCTTTCTAATTGCGAACGCAAATTAACCGTTTGCCAGCCTGCTTTCCAAGCGTGCGGAATGGCTTGTTGCGCTTCAGCCGATTGCAAATTGGGTAGCGAATCGTACATAAAATCAATGCCAGGGGCGATAATCAAGCGGTCGTAACTGATTTCACCGCGCTTCATACTCACTTTTTTATTGGAGGCATCAATCGCGATTACTTCATCATTAATCCACCGCACGCCGTGATTTTTTTGCACTAAATCATAGCCAAATGTAAGGTCGTTAATGCTTTTGCTGCCACCCAAAACTAAATTACTTAGCGGGCATGACACAAACTGACTGGATTTTTCAATCACCACCACTTCGATATTGTTGTTACTCCAAAGTCGAATATATTTGGCCGCTGTTGTGCCCGCATAGCCACCGCCAATTACCACTACGCGACCGATAGACGCTTTTTTACTATTGCTGGCACAAGCACTTAATAAGGAATAGCCAGATAGCAATAAACCACTTGCGCCAACGGTTTTAATAAACTGGCGGCGATTATTGTTTGCTGCGTTAATCGATTTTGGTTTAGTCATGATTAACCTTTAAGGCTTGATTTGCTGGGCTAATGGCAGGCACTTTTTTCTGCGCTGCAAAATAAGCCGCTAATCCATTTATCTCATCCACCTGCAAACCTTTGGCATGCCTGTGCATCACGGTAGCGGGCCTATCGCCGTTTTTAAATGCCAGCATTTGGCTGATAAAATAGGATTGATCCATGCCCGCTAACACTGCATTGCCAGCTAAGGCGTTACCGTTGCTGCCATGGCAAGCAGCGCAAGATGCCGCAAGTGTACGCGTATGCAAAGTGGCCCCCGAAAAAGCAATATCCTCACTGGCATTGCCTAAAATAGGCAAGCCAAATGAGGATATTAGGGTGACACTTAACAGTAACTTCTTTGAAACGAATGTTTTAATAATCATTTAGTGTTTGTTATGCAAATAAAAACACAATTTTAAACCTATTGATTAGATTGCGCTGTGATTTTAGTTACTGCGCAAAGCATTTTTAATGATTTAATTAAATTAGAAACATTTCTCATCTTTACAGCCAT
>JAYWCF010000170.1:0-5197 GCA_043780715.1 Methylotenera sp.
TAAGGTCTTTAATCTATATCTGATTAATAAGTTTTAAATCATTCTTAAGAAATTCTGCCTGCCATTACTTCGTTTGCTGCTGGCTTAAGCTTTAAAGAATCTGCCTGACCAGTCGTGGTTATTTTTGGCTCACTATTATATTCCATCCATTTGCGTACACGGTTGGCATCGCCAATTCGGGTCATTTTACCGTTAGAATCCAGCAGCACAATAATCATTGGCTCGCCTGCAATTTGCGCTTGCATTACCAAACAGCGTCCAGCTTCAGAAATATAGCCCGTTTTTGAAAGACCGATTTTCCACTCACCACCGCGCACTAAGCCGTTGGTATTGTTAAAGTTAACACCGTAAGTATGGCCATTTACATACACTTCGTGCGATGCTGTAGTGCTTGCCATTCTAATTTCTGGATACTGATAGGCCGCCGCCACCATTTTCGCTAAATCTTCCGCAGTAGAAACATTGCCGCTATTTAAGCCAGTTGAATCCAGAAAATTCGTATTAATCATGCCCAATTGAATCGCTTTTGCGTTCATGGCTTTAATAAAGGCATAACGACCACCAGGATAATGACGGCTAAGCGCGGAAGCCGCACGATTTTCGGATGCCATTAACGCTAATTGCAACATATCGCTACGGCTTAATTCTGAGCCTACTCTTAATCGCGAGCTGGTACCTTTTAAATAATCAACATCGCCTTCGGTAATGGTTAAGGTTTCATCAAGCGGTAATTGCGCATCCAACATAACCATGGCTGTCATCAATTTGGTGATGGATGCAATTGGCGTTTGCGCGCTAGTGTTTTTGGCGTAAACCACTTCACCAGTATTTTGGTTAATAATCAAAGCTTTAGCAGAAGCTAATTGCAACATACCACTACCATCAAAGCGATCTGAGGAAACGAATTGAGCTTGCGATTGTGATTGCGCAAAGGCAGGTGTTTTGCGTGCTTTAAAATGTATTCTCTTAACTCGGCTATTTTGCAGGCGTTCACGCGTAGAAACGCGAGATTTAGCCGTGCTACTTTTATAGCTAGTATGAACACGCTTATGCGATTTTTTTTCTACAGCCAGCGATTCGATTGGTGTAGCTACCAACGAAAAAGCCGCATACAACAGCACAAGCTTTTTGAGTAATTTAGTCATTTTTAAACCTTTATTTCAACAACGTTTAAGCAAATACTATATAAAAAATGTTTATTTGTCATTAACTTAGCGCATATTTATAAAATAAATATTAGCATGCTACTTAATTAGTCTTTTTTGACACAAGCACACCTGATTTAAAGATTTATTTGCTATTTTTGACACAAAAACAAAACGCATAATAGAAACTTTATTGCGTTTGAATAACCTTAACAAACGGATATGGCACTAAAATAGGTGACAAATTCGTATCATGTGAGAAAATAACCGTAATTAAATCAGCCGCACATTATACAAAACAATGAAATTTCCTGATACTTATCATTACACCACCGAACATTTATGGGTTAGCCAATCTGCTGCCGGCGAGTGGCTCGCTGGCATTACCGATTACGCGCAAGATTTATTAGGTGACATTGTTTTTATTCAGCCACCCACTGTTGGCGATGTGATTAAAAACGGCGTCAGCTGCGGCGTAGTAGAATCGGTTAAAACAGGCTCTGATTTACACGCGCCCATGAATGGCATTGTGACTGAAATTAACGATGACTTATTAAACGCGCCAGAAGGCATTAACGATAAGCCTTATTCGGCTTGGATATTTAAGTTTAAACCATTGGATGACACGGATATTGGACACTTTTTAACAGCGGCGGCCTATGCGGATTTAATAAAATCAACCTAATTAGGGCAATAATTAAGACAGCCTAGTTAAGGCAATACGAACTTCACCTTTAATAACAATTGCTGCAATTCATCCGTTAGTTGCAAGCGTAAATCTTGCTCTAACGCTGGCAATGCGCCTGCTAAAATCTGCTGAATATTATCGCGTAATACTTCTTGCACTGAAGGCAAATCGCCATTAACAGTGCTTAAAAATTCTTCTCGCAATGCTAAAGTTTGCGCATTCATTTCTTCTACAAACTTAGCTTTAACCTCACCAACGGCAGCGGCATAAACATCTGGCAGCGCCGCATTTAAATCCGTTTTCACCTGCGTTAAAGCATCGTCTTGAATGGTTTGCATGTGTTGCTGCAGCGCAAGGCTAGCTTGTTGCGAAATATCTTGATACACATTGGTCAATGCTTCGTGCGCTAATAATTGCTGCTGTTGCAACGATGTGTCGTGAAAAGCCTGCATTTCTTGCGTTAAATCTTGGCTAACGCGCTGCGATGCCTCCGATTTAAGCGCTTCAATATGCGTGTTAATTTCGGCAGTGGCGGCATGGCTAGACGTTTGCATCACATCGGTCAGCATTCTATCCATTTTAGTCACTACATCGGTTTGCATCAGCGCAATCCGTTGTTGCAAACTGGTATGCACTAAATCGGCGCTGGCTTGATACATGCGCGGCAATTCGGTTTTAAGGTCAGCTTTGGTTTTATCCACAAAATCGCTGACGCTGGATTCAATACCCAGCTTGGTTTTAGCAATTTCAGCTTGTAGTTCCTGCATCAAATCTTTTTTAAGCGTATCGCGTAGATTATCCATCACCGCTTGCGTGATTTCCGCCTCTAGCCTTGGCCGCACATGGCCTGTTACGCGCGAAATAAATTCTGGCGTAATGCCCAATGTTGGATCATTGGTACGATTGGTTTGCGCTTTAAAATCTTGCGTAGTAATACCAGATGAAGTAACGCCAGACTTAGGCTGATAAACGGTAGTCAGCACCGGTATTTTGCTATCTGATGAATGGTTATCGGCCAAAGTAATCTCTATTCCGCGTTTACCGCTGTTAATGTTGCTTGATTTTGTTTAGCGTAATCAATATGTTGAATCTCATAACCTCTATCGCGATAAAACTTATAGCGAACCCGTCCATTTTGTTTATCGGCTTCATCATTGCCAACCATCTCAACCAAATGCGTAAAGCGGCTAAAGAATGGGGGCTGTTGCGCGCTATAGTTAATCAGTAATTCGTCTTGCGTAATAGCATCTAGCTGACCAGCGGCATTGGTTTTGCATGCAATAACCACTGGCGTTTTTGCGGCATGGGTATGATTCGCCATTACATGCGGCAAAAAACTGGTAGCAGTTTGTTGCCATAAACTGTTCGATAGTTGATTTGCACTATCTATATCTTCAGTTAATACAGTCACTTGCCTGCGTTTAAGCAAAGCGCTTTCAACCAAGCTTGCTAACAAGCTTGGTTTATCGTCAACATTTGAGTAAAACTCAATTCTGGTCATGCTAAATTTAAATGTCTAAAATTTATATGTCTAAAATTTAAATGTTTAAGACGCGCGCTGAATCAAAAATGTAGTCAGCAATGGCACCGGGCGGCCTGTTCCGCCTTTTTCTTTGCCACTTTTCCATGCTGTACCAGCAATATCCAAATGCGCCCAATCGTATTTTTTAGCAAAACGCGATAAGAAACAAGCCGCGGTAATACTGCCACCTGCACGGCCACCAATATTGGCTATATCAGCAAAATTACTGTCTAGCTGGCTTTGAAACTCTTCCCATAGCGGCATATGCCAAGCTCTGTCATGCGCGGCTTCGCCCGCTTCTAACAATTCTTTGGCAAGCGCTTCTTTGTTGCTAAATAAACCACTTGGATGATGGCCCAAGGCAATCACGCAAGCGCCTGTTAGCGTAGCAATATCCACCACCGCACTTGGCTCAAAACGCTCAGCATAAGTCAGCGCGTCGCATAAAATCAAGCGGCCTTCTGCATCGGTATTTAGCACTTCAATGGTTAAACCCGCCATCGATGTCAAAATATCACCTGGCTTAATCGCGCCTGCGTCTGGCATATTTTCGCAAGCTGGAATCACGCCGACCACATTTAACGCTAAATCCATTTCACCAATGGCTTTAAATGTGCCCATTACACTGGCCGCGCCGCACATATCGTATTTCATCTCATCCATATCGCCGCCTGGTTTTAATGAAATACCGCCTGTGTCAAAGGTAATCCCTTTGCCTACCAGCACCACTGGTTTTTGCGATTTTTTGCCTTTTAAATGTTGCAACACAATCAAACGCGGCGGCTCTACGCTACCCTGCGCAACGCCTAAAAATGAGCCCATGCCCAATTTTTCAATTTCAGCGCGCTCTAATACTTCTACTTTAAAGCCATATTGCTTAGCCATTAATTTCGCTTGTTCACCTAAATAGCTTGGTGTGCAAATATTTGGTGGCAAGTTACCTAAATCTTTAGCTACCGTTACGCCCGCGGCAATCGCAGCACCTTGTTTAATGGCCGCCTCAGCCGATGCGCTATCGGCTTTGTCCACATTAATCGTCACTTTAGTTAATGTGATTGGATCGGCTTTTTTGAGTTTAATCGCGTTAACTTGATAAGTTGCATCCAGCACGACTTCTACCAATTGCGCTACTTTTGCATGCGTATCCGATTTCTTAATAGCAATTTCAGCCAAGAATAAGCTTGCATGCGCAACGCCTTTAGGCAGCGCTTTTACAGAGGCGCGCACGGCTTGGCGATATTGTTTTTCGCTATATTCATCTTGCTTGCCTAAGCCCACCAACATTACACGGCTGGCTTCAACACCGCTAAGTTGATGTAAAACAAGACAAGTATTTAATTTACCTTCAAAATCCCCATTTTTTAAAACGGTCGAAATCGCTTTATCGGATGCTTTATCCAATTCTTTTGCGGCATCACTTAATTTATTGCCTTCAAAAACGCCGACAATGGCACAATCTGCGCGTTGTTTTTCAGGATTTCCGTTTTTTATGCTAAATTCCATTGCTAGTCCTTTTTTATTTAAAGCGGCTTAAATTCAAATTCTGGATTTAAATCGGCTGGATTTAAATCGGTATGTAAAGCCATTAAGTTTAAGCTTTCATATTTAGTTAATTCGTTTTAACCAATTATCCAGCGTTTTCAGGCGAAATCAAAGCCCAAATTGGAACAATATTAAATTGCGTATATTCAAAAAATCATTATTGCACGAGTTGATTAGCACCGCTGGCGCGCTGTTTCTAATTTTACTGGGTATTGTTGTTGCACAACGCGCCGGTAATTTTATTCGATTAGCGTCTAAAGGCATATTGCCAAACGACGCCATCACTACTTTGTTGGGCTT
>JAYWCF010000171.1:0-5181 GCA_043780715.1 Methylotenera sp.
CGGATGCCCAGAAGCCGTTTGCGTGGCCCAACCGACCGCCGTTGAGTCCAAGCCGCATCAGTGCAAAAAACACCGGCACGGCGAAACGATGTATTGCGAAACGCTTTCAACGCCTCATCTACTGACCGCCTATCAAAGCGTGGCGCTAATAATTCAATAAAGCCATAAATATAGTTGCGCAAAAACGCGTCTTTTCTTACGCCTAAAAAGGTGGTGCTAGATGGGAATAAGTGGCTGCAATCTAGGCGCACCAAATCCTTGTCGCGTTCTTCATCGTAGGCCATATTCGCAATCAAACCAACGCCCAAACCCAATCCCACATAGGTTTTAATAACGTCCGCATCAATTGCGCTTAATACGATATTAGGCATTACACCGGCATCATGAAAAACTTTAGAAACAGCGGTGCTACCCGTGTAGGAAAAATCATAGGTAATTAACGGAAAACTGGCAATTTTAGCTAAGGTAAGCGGTATAGCATCAATTAAACGATGGCCTTTTGGCACAACCACGCAACGATTCCACTCATAACAAGGCAGGCAAAGCAATCTATCATCTAAGCTAATTTTTTCGGTAGCAATGCCAATATCTGCCTCGCCACTGGCTACTTGCGCGGTTACTTGCGCTGGGTCGCCTTGATGAATATGTAATTTAACGTGTGGGTAGGATGAAATAAATTGCTTTACAGCTGCAGGTAATTTGTAGCGCGCTTGCGTGTGAGTGGTGGCAATAGTCAGCGTTCCCGTTTCTACTTTACTAAACTCGTCGCCCACGCGCTTAATATTTTGCATTTCAAGCATTACGGTGGCGGCCAGCTTAACAATATGGCGGCCAGGCTCTGTAATACCGGTTAAACGTTTACCATTACGTTGAAAAATCTGTAAATTCAATTCATCTTCAAGCATTTGAATTTGCTTGCTTACACCCGGCTGCGAGGTGTGAAGCGCCTCAGCTGCGGCTGAAATATTTAAGCCTTGTCGGGCTACTTCATGTATGTATTTTAGTTGGTGAAGTTTCATTCATGCACCTCTTTGCTTAAACAATCTATATAAGTAAATCATATAGCAAAATAACAATATGTTATAAGCGATTATATTAATTACTGTTATATTACGCGGCTTTACTACCATTTGGGTGTATCTAACTCGTGGATTTCTTTTATTATATTTGTGCGGGATTTGTAGTTGGCTTGCTGGTGGGACTCACTGGCGTAGGCGGCGGTTCGTTAATGACGCCCATATTACTGATATTTTTTAATGTAAAAGCAGCCGTTGCGGTAGGTACTGATTTGCTTTACGCATCCATCACCAAAAGCGTAGGCATTTTTGCGCATGGCAAATTGGGCAATATTGATTGGCTAATCGTACGCCTGTTGGCTTACGGCAGTATTCCTGCATCACTTTTAACATTGCTGTATTTAAAAGATTTAGATATTGCCTCCGACCACGCCGTTAGCAGCATTAAATTTTGGCTAGGCATCGCCTTATTACTCACTTCTGTATCGGTTTTATTTAGAAACCAACTGGCAAAATTATCTAAAACAGGTCATTGGATAAACCCGCAGTACACGCCTGCGCTGACGGTTATTTTAGGTATTATTTTAGGCTTTTTAGTCACACTGACTTCTGTAGGCGCTGGCGCATTAGGCGTTACCGCATTGCTTATTTTGTATCCTAAATTATCCATTACCAGAATTGTGGGCACCGATGTTGCGCATGCCGTGCCGTTAACATTGGTTGCAGGCTTAGGCCACGCCAGCTTGGGCACTGTCGATTACAGCTTACTTGGCACCTTATTAATTGGCTCAATTCCCGGCATTTGGATTGGCAGCCACCTAAGTGCAAAAGTAGCAGAACATTGGGTGCGCACTTTGCTGGCGTTAATATTAGTGTATGTAGGCCAAAAATTAGCTTTCCCAGAAATTAATCAACTGATTGGTGTTTGTGTTTTGCTTTTTATTGTGGCATTGAAACAATTAGGTTTAAAACGCACTAAATGAGAATGACTTTTTGAATTAAGCCACTATTTAGATTAAAATACTGGGTTAAATTTGATATTGAATTTAGTTAAAGTGCTTTTGTGCTTTTATTGTTTCAATATCAAAGCAAGACAAGACGTAAGCTTGAATTTTGCAGTGTGCATACGGGTTGTATGTAAGCGAAAAATTCAAGCTTACAACGTAGTATTGGGAAGATATTGAAAGCAAGAAAAGTACAAAATGTATAAATACGACAAATTAGACCAACAAATTGTTAACGAGCGCGTTGCGCAATATCGCGACCAAACGCGCCGTTATTTGGCAGGCGAATTAAGCGAAGAAGAGTTTCGTCCATTGCGCTTGCAAAATGGCTTATATATTCAGCGCCACGCGCCTATGTTCCGCATTGCGGTGCCTTACGGCATGTTATCAAGCAAACAATTGCATAAATTGGCAGATCTGGCTAATAAATACGATAAAGATTATGGCCATTTTTCAACGCGCCAAAACCTACAATTAAATTGGCCTAAATTAGAAGATGTGCCAGAAATGCTGGCCGAACTAGCCACTGTTGAAATGCACGCCATTCAAACTTCTGGCAACTGTATTCGCAATATCACTACCGACCAATTTGCAGGCATTGCGCCCGACGAAGTGATTGACCCGCGTGCCATGGCTGAA
The DNA here is from genome assembly GCA_043780715.1 of Methylotenera sp. GTDB lineage: Bacteria > Pseudomonadota > Gammaproteobacteria > Burkholderiales > Methylophilaceae > Methylotenera_A. Next base: position 2,660 of record JAYWCF010000171.1, read on the forward strand.
ATCATGCGCCAATGGAGTACGTTCCATCCAGAATTTGCATTACTACCGCGCAAATTTAAAATCGCCGTTTCTGGCACCAAACAAGATCGCGCCATTGTGCAAGCGCACGATATTGGCATGGAATTTTATACCGATACTGCTGGCAAATTAGCCATTAAAGTATGGGTAGGTGGCGGTTTAGGCCGCACGCCAATTTTAGGCTCTGTCATTCGCGAACATTTAGAGTGGCAACATGCCCTCACCTACTGCGAAGCGATTATTCGCGTGTATAACCTACATGGTCGCCGCGATAACGCTTACAAAGCGCGTATTAAAATTCTAGTAAAAGCCTTGGGAATTGACGCATTTAAAGAACAAGTTGAAGCCGAATGGGCGCATTTAAAAGATGCACCAAACACCATTACAGAAGCCGAATTAGCACGCGTAGGCAAGCATTTTGAAGCCATGCCTTATGAAACTGTAGCGGCAAACGATGCAGGTTTTGATGCTGCGATTGCAAGCAATCCCGCTTTTGCAGCTTGGGTAAAACGTTGCGTGCATGCGCACAAACAAGCTGGCTACCGTGCTGTAACACTGTCGCTAAAACCACATGGCAAAGCGCCGGGTGATGCAACATCGGCGCAAATGCATACGGTTGCCGATTTGGCCGCGCAATATAGCTTTGGCGAATTACGTGTTTCGCATGAGCAAAACCTAATTTTAGCCGATGTTAAATTAAGCGATTTATTCGCCGTTTGGGAAAAAGCGCGTGCGGCAGGTTTAGCCACACCAAATATTGGCCTGCTAACCGACATTATTTGCTGCCCAGGTGGCGATTTCTGTAGCCTTGCCAACGCTAAAAGCATTCCCATTGCCGAAGCGATTCAAATGCAATTTGATAACTTAGATTATTTGCATGACATTGGTGAAATTGAGCTGAATATCTCTGGCTGCATGAACGCTTGCGGTCATCATCATGTTGGTCATATTGGTATTTTAGGCGTCGATAAAGATAGCGCAGAGTTCTACCAAGTTTCAATCGGGGGCAAACAAGGCAACGATGCAAGTATCGGTTCTGTCATTGGGCCATCGTTTGCGGCAGACGAAATGCCAAGCGTGATACAAAAATTAATCGACGTATATATTAAAGAGCGTACCGATGAAGAGCGCTTTATTGATACCGTGCGCCGCTTGGGCGTAGCGCCATTTAAGGCTTTTGTTTACGCAAAAGAAGAGGTTGCAGCATGAGCAACTTAATTCAACTGATTGAAAACACGGCGCAAATTGTGGAAAACACATGGCTAACCGTGCAACTCCCTGCCAGCAATGCAGAGGCACGCAAGCAAGCGGGTAAAGTGGTGTTATTCAAATTAACGGGTGAAGAAACCGTTACTGAAACGCAAATCACAGAAACCGTCATTCCATCGTCAGGTAAAGTAATTGTGCCATTAAGCGTATTTATTGCACGCAAAGAAACACTATCTGCGCGTATTGCCAGTGGTGAAGTTGGCGTGTGGCTTGATACGCATGAAGTATTGGCTGATTTAGTTAGTAATCAGCCAGATTTAAACGCCCTGCCGATTATTGCTGTGCATGTTGAGCGCTTTGCCGATGGTCGTATTTTCTCATTAGGTACTTTGTTGCGCACGCGTTATGGCTTTAAAAATGAGCTGCGCGCCACTGGTGATGTGTTGCGTGATCAACTATTTTTCTTAAAACGCAGCGGTTTTAGCAGCTTTTTATTGCGTGCAGACCGCTCGGCAAATGAAGCGCTGGCAAGCTTAAATGACTTTACTGCACCGTATCAAGGCGCAGTAGATGAGCCGCGCCCTGTATTTTCACGCTATAACAGGGCCAGCTAAATGTCTGGTGAAGTTTCATTTTTAAAACCTGCGGCAGTTAATCCTGCCACATCGCCTGCATTAACCGATGCGCTGCAAGCCAGCGTACAAGCCAAAACGGCGCAAGTTTTAAATTTGTTAAAAGCGGCCAGTGCTGAGTTAAACAGCATTACTTTTGCCAATAGTTTTGGTGCAGAAGACATGGTGCTGACGGATATTATTTTAAAAAATCAATTACCTATTGAGATTTTTTCATTGGATACAGGCCGCTTACCTGTTGAAACCTATGATTTAATCGCCAAAACTGAGCAGCATTACAGCACTAAATTAAACGTGTATTTTCCGCAAGCGCAAACCGTTGAATTTTATGTGAAAAATCATGGCATTAACGCTTTTTACGAATCAATCGATTTGCGTAAAAGCTGCTGTCACATGCGTAAAGTAGAGCCCTTGCAACGCGCATTAAGCGGCAAACAAGCGTGGATTACAGGTATGCGCGCGGCGCAAGCGACTACGCGCACCAGTTTACCTGTGCGCGAATATGATGCAGGCAATAAACTAGAAAAATTCAATCCTTTAAGCGATTGGACGGAAACAGAAGTATGGGCCTACATTCGTTTAAACAATGTGCCCTACAACGCCTTGCATGATCAGTTTTACCCAAGTATTGGTTGCGCGCCTTGTACGCGCGCCATTGCCATG
>JAYWCF010000172.1:0-5180 GCA_043780715.1 Methylotenera sp.
AAGTTCTGGAAAATTAAGGTGACAGTGAGAATCGACTAGCATGTGAATATGACAGATATAAATATAATACGTGCTATTTTACAGCGTTTTAAACAGATAAATGATGCAGATAAAATTACATGGTGTGCGTTGCGCGATTGGCTTTTAGCGCACTGCCTAAAATAGCCTCAATTTTGTTTTTCACTTCAATACCACCATCTTTTTCGTTAAACTGTACACCAATGCCTTGCGGGCGATTTGCTTGCGCCACAGGCATAATCCACACTACTTTGCCAACCACTTTAAGCCTCATTGGGTCGTCAAGCAAGCTTAATAACATAAAGACTTCTTCGCCTATTTTAAAGACTTTATTGGTGGGAATAAATAAGCCGCCGCCCTTAACATAAGGCATAAAAGCGGCGTATAAAGCCGATTTTTCTTTAATGGCCAGCGATAATACGCCAGGCTTGTTGCTGGCTTCTTTAATTTGTTCGGTAGTGGCTTGTATGTTCAATTAGCAGCTCGTTTCTATCTGAATTGTAATTATTTTATTTCAATTTAACAGGCTTAAACAATTGTGTGTATTGTAACAAGATATTTTCAAGCTGCAATTCATTATTTAAAGGGTGGTTAGCCAATTTTTTTGCATCTAGCAATTGTTGTTGAAAGCGCAATAATAGTTGCAAGTTTACGCTTTTACACAAAGCTTGCAAGACGTTGCTGTGGCTTAGGTGGTAATGCAGATTTTGGGCGAGTTTACAAGCCGCTAAATCAAATCCCCATTTTTGCAGCGTGTCCAATGCGTGTTCCATGCCAAGCCCCATAAATAAAGGCGCACAGGCAAATGCGTCTAATTGCCCACCTAGGCTTAAATGCTTGCTAAGCGCAGCAATTACATCGCCATCTTCAGCTATTTGCAGCGCTAATAGAGGCGCGCCACCAGCCAAATTTAGTGCATTTTCGGCATTATTTACGCCTTGTTGATGAAGCCAATTTAGTGAGTCTGTTTTGCTTGGCAGCGGCAGATCAATCGCCTGACAACGGCTCATAATGGTCGCCAATAAACGTTGCGGCTGGCTGGTGACCAGCAAAAACAAGGTGTTAGATGTTGGTTCTTCAAGCATTTTAAGCAACGCGTTGGCCGAAGCCGAATTGAGTGTTTCAGCAGGCGAAATGAGTACCACGCGGCGGCTATTGGCTTGATGCGTAGAAAGACTCAAATAATCAATAAGTTGGCGTATTTGCGCGACTGAGATTTGACTTTTTTTAGCCGTTTTCTTTTTAGGTGCTTCGTCACTCGTTTCTGCATCTTCTGGTGCAATCAGCTTAAAGTCTGGGTGACCATCTTCTGCAAACCACACGCAGTTTTGGCAGGTGCCGCAAGCGGTTTTATCAGTTTTTGGCGCAGCGCATAACAAAGCTTTCGACAATGCAATTGCAAAGTCATGCTTGCCTGTGCCAGCACGGCCGCGCAACAGCAACGCGTGCGGCAAGCTTGCACGCTGCGTAATTTGTTGCCACTGAGATTTTTGCCAGCTATACATAGTTATATATAATCATATAGTTGAAATTATTTTTTCAACCAATACTTTAACTTTATCGAGTGCTTGATTCGCATCAATCACGCAAAAACGCGTTGTGTTTTCTGCTGCGCGCGTTAAATAAGCATGCCGTAATTTCTCGAAAAACTTCGCATCTTCGCGCTCAAATTTATCAGGCTCGCGCGCAGTAATCAGCCGCTTCATGCTAATTTCGACAGGTACATCAAAAAGTAGCGTTAAATCAGGCTGCAAACTACCTTGCACCCACTGCTCTAGCTGTTTAATTTTAGTTGCAGCAACACCTTTTGCACCGCATTGGTAGGCATAAGTGGCATCAGTAAATCGATCTGACAGTACATAGGCGCCGCGCTTTAACGCAGGCTCAATCACGTTTGCAATGTGCTCTCGGCGTGCGGCAAACATCAGCAATGTTTCGGTTTCTGGGTGCATGACATCGTGCAGCAATAAAGCTCGCAATTGCTCGCCAAGCCTTGTTCCGCCTGGCTCGCGCGTAGAAACGACCTCTATACCGCGCAATTTAAGTGCTGCAATAATATTAGGAATATGCGTACTTTTGCCCGCGCCATCCATGCCTTCTAGCGTAATAAATTTGCCACGTTTTTTGGCTTGATTTTTACTTTGCGTTGCCATTAATTAAGCCTATTATTTTGCTTTATGTAGAAGCTGATATTTTGCCACGTTGTGATTATGTTCAACCAAGCTATTTGCAAAGGCATGGCTACCATCGCCCTTACCTACAAAATACAAGGCTTTTGTCGCCTCTGGATGCAAGGCCGCTTCAATAGAAGCCAAGCCAGGCATAGCGATTGGCGTGGGTGGCAGGCCGGCGCGCGTGTAGGTATTGTATGGCGTGTCACGCTCTAAATCTTTTTTTCGAATATTGCCATCGTAATTGTCGCCCATGCCATAAATCACGGTTGGGTCGGTTTGCAAGCGCATGCCAATACGCATACGATTTAAAAATACGCCCGCAATCATCGGTCGCTCAGACGCCTTCCCCGTTTCCTTTTCTACAATAGAGGCCATAATTAGCGCCTGATAACTATTTTTGTAAGACAAATTAGGCGCGCGATTTGCCCAAGCGCTTGCTAGCTTACTTTGCATGCCATCGTAGCTATGTTTTAATAAAACAATATCGGCCGTGCCGCGGTTAAAATAGAACGTATCAGGAAAAAATAAACCTTCTGCATGCGTTTCATTATTGCCCACCAAGCGCATCACTTCGGCATCAGATAAATCTCGAATCGTGCTTTTAACAACATCATTTTTGGCGAGTTTTTCGCGCATTATTTTAAACGTTTTGCCCTCAATAAACGTAATGCTGCCTTGCGTGGCCTTGCCGTGATTAAGCGATAGTAGCAATTGGTACGGCGTGATATTTTTATTGACCGTGTAATTGCCCGCCTGCAGGCTAGATTCTTTATTGGTTAAGCGCGCCAGCAACACAAATGGCAACGCTTGCGGCAGCACTTTTTGCGCCACCAACTGGTTGGCGATACTCTTTAAACTGCTTTTGGGCGCAATGGTAATTTCTTGCGACTCTGGCGATAAATGAAGCGGCGTTTTGGCAAAACTGTATAGCCACGAGCCTGTGCCAATTGCGGTTAATAGGCTGATTAATAATAATATTTTTATCAGGCGGGTCATGTTTTTAGCGCCCCACGAATACTGGCTGCTAGGCCTTCAGTTTTTAATTCAGCTTCTTGAATGCTACGCACTTGTACGCTTTTAACCTGCCAAACCCCATATAAACTATTGCAAATAATCACTTCATCGGCAGACAGCAGTTTTTTTAAATCAACATTTTCTTCGGACACTTTCAGCGATAGCATATGCGCAATATTGATAATGCGCTGCCGTGTAATGCCCGCTATGCCGCACTGCATAAGGCTTGGCGTAATAAGCGTATCACCAAATCGCGCAAAAATATTGGCGGCAGTGCACTCAATCACATTATCGTGCATATCTAACATAATGCCATCAGCAAACTCCGTACTCGCCCATTCCATGCGCGCCAACACGTTTTCTAGGCGGTTTAAGCTCTTAATGCCAGCCAGCTTGGGTTGCGCAGCCAAACGCGTTTCGCACACGGTTAAATGCACGCCATCACTAAATCTTTCCTCTGCATATTGCGGCATTGCAGATTTGGTGACAACCCGCATTGGCGCTGTAATAGCGGGCGGCGTGTAGCCACGATTGCCCTCACCGCGCGTAATAATAATTTTGGCTACTGCGCTATTTTCTTCACTTTGGGTATCAGGCGTAAATAATTGCTGCAAATCGCTTATTAGTAACTCTGCACTTGGGCACACAATATTAATGGCCGCGCAATCGGCCACCAGTTTTTGGTAATGCTGCGGCCAATGTTCTGGCAAGCCATCCACCATTTTAATGGTACGAAACACGCCGTCGCCATAAGCAAAACCGCGGTCAAAGGGCGAGATTGTAGCGTTAAAACTGCCGTTAACAAGATATGAATTGGCAAAATATGAATGGGTAAGCGCCATGAGTTAACATTAAACCATAGGCAAGCTGTTTTAAAAAGAGAGAAAATCTGACAAATAACGCTAAATTGATGCGCGGTTTAAACTGACATGTAAAAAATAATGCTCTGCAAACCAATATATATAAGGGCGGCAGAGCATCGTTTTCAGATTAAGATTGTTTGTAGAACGTATTTAGTAAGACCGCTAGGTCTTCACCGTGGATTATAGGTGCTAAAGCACCTTAATCACACGCGAAAGCGTAATACGTTGAAGGTAAAATATTTCATACGGCAACACGCAAAGCAATTGCGTCCTACGTGAACTAGAATGGGTGCTACTTCCGCACAAATATTGGCTTACAGGGTAATTGAGTGGCGAAAACCGTGTCTTACCCATTTATTTTTTCATCACCATCATTTCGGCTTGTGTGGGCAAACTATCATTTGATTTTATTGCGTTTAAATAACTTTTTTATTGCATATGTGTATGACCGAACAGACGCAATAACTTTAGAGAACTACCCTTAACTACATAAATGTTTATTTGGAAAATATTTTAAAGTTTTTCATATGTCTTAATTTAAGGAATTAAAAATGCAAAGCAAACAAACTCAACCCGATATGCCAGTTGTGTGCACTCTAAGATGGTCAGTTTGCGGGGTAGATTATATGGAAGATGAAGACATGATTAAATTAAAAAGAGACGATGAAGGTAAGCACCATTACCTACCACTAAGCTGGGTAACTTCTGTTAAAAACGGTAAAGTTAAAATTGATCGACCTAGTTAGGAAGCTATGTAGGAATGGTCTGAAACGCTGACAATGTGAAAATACCTAAGTAACTTGTCAGTTATATTTTTGTTAATGTTTTATTGATGTCTATTCAATTTGTGTGATTATAATGAATGAGTTTGAGCTTAAGTTCGAAATTCCTGCCAGCAGTTTAAAACGCTTATCTGCAGCGGTGCATGCTGCAAAGCCGCAATTACAAAGTCTGCGAGCTTGTTATTTTGACACCGCTGATGGTGCGCTGGCAGCAAGTGGGCTGGTGTTACGCATGCGTAAAGAGGGCAATTACTGGGTACAAACGGCTAAAGCAAGCACCAGCAATGCTTTAGATAGGCTTGAACATAACGTAACTATTGAAAAAGCCA
>JAYWCF010000173.1:0-13713 GCA_043780715.1 Methylotenera sp.
GTATTAGCTACTTTTTTAATCGCATTTTTAACATTCATAAACTCTAAATAAGCAGGTCCTACTTTTAAACCTATCATGCCTAAAAACACAATGGCTGCAATCACAATCAGCATGCCAATAAATGATCCACCTTTTTGATTATTGATTTGATTTGTTTGATGCATGTTTACTCCCCCAAAAGTTGTTTAAAAAACTTTGTTATGACTAGTGAATCTTAGTACCAATTCTGCCGAATTGATCAAAATTAAACCAGATAAAAAATGCCTTACCCACTAAATTATGCTCTGGCACAAAGCCCCAAACGCGGCTATCGGCACTGTTATCGCGGTTATCACCCATCGCAAAATAATGGCCAGCTGGCACAGTTATGGTTTCACCATTCTGCATTTGCTCGCCTAATGAGCCAGACGGATATTGATTCGGAATATCATGCACCAAAATGTCGTGATTGACATCTATTAATTGCTCTGTTGATTGCTGGGCTGTCATGTTATTTTCTTTATTGCTGCCATCAATATCTTTGTATGACATCTTGTAATTATAATCACTAGTAAATGTTACTTGTAACTTTTTTCCGTTTACAATCAATCGCTTATCTTGATACTGAATGGTATCACCTGGCAAACCAACAACACGTTTGATGTAGTCAATAGTTGGTTCTGGCGGGTAATGAAACACAAATACGTCGCCGCGTTTAGGCTGACCCATCTCAATAAACGTATTATTTAGAACTGGCACACGCAAGCCATAGGTAAATTTATTCACCAAAATATAATCGCCAGCAAGCAAAGTCGGCATCATAGAGCCTGATGGAATTTTAAATGGCTCCACCAAAAATGAGCGCAACACAAATACCAGCAAAATAACTGGGAAAAAACTTTTGCTGTATTCCACATACCACGGCTCAGCTTGATTGACGCGATTTTTGCGTAAAACCCAAATATCCAATAACCAAATTAAGCCAGTTACTACTAAAACGGCAATCATAAACAATGCAAAATACATGCGTTAATACCTTTTTTAAATTATCTTATTTTTAATAAATCGTTACGTTTTTAATATCTTAAGTTCACTTGTCTTCAACTCTTAATATAGCCAAGAACGCCTCTTGCGGAATTTCCACATTACCCACTTGTTTCATGCGTTTTTTACCTTCTTTTTGCTTATCCAGCAATTTACGCTTACGCGATACATCGCCGCCATAACATTTGGCAATCACGTTTTTGCGCATGGCTTTTACCGTTTCGCGCGCAATAATAGTAGCACCAATACTTGCTTGTATCGCCACATCAAACATTTGGCGCGGAATCAATTCGCGCATTTTCTCTGCCACCTGACCACCTCGGTAGCGGCTATTGGCGCGGTGTACAATCAAGCTAAGCGCATCCACACGTTCGCCGTTTACCATAATATCCAGCTTCACCAAATCGGCGGCGCGGAATTCTAAAAACTCGTAATCCATTGAAGCATAGCCACGCGATACCGATTTTAATTTATCAAAAAAATCCAAAACAACTTCATTTAGCGGCATTTCGTAACTCAACATTACTTGCCTGCCCATGTATTGCATATTTTTCTGCACTCCGCGCTTACCGTTACAAAGCGTCATCACTGGGCCTACATAGTCTTGCGGCATCAGCAAATTCACATTAATCACAGGCTCACGAATTTCTTCAATACGCGACATATCGGGCAAACGCGAAGGATTCTCAATTTGTTGCACCGTGCCATCTTTTAGCATCAGCTCGTACACCACGGTTGGCGCGGTGGTAATCAAATCCATATCGTATTCGCGTTCTAAACGCTCTTGTACGATTTCCATGTGCAGCAAGCCTAAAAAGCCGCATCTAAAACCAAAGCCTAAGGCCGTTGAATTTTCTGGCTCAAATAACAAACTGGCATCATTCAAACTCAATTTTTCTAAAGCTGTTCTTAATGCTTCAAATTGATTGGATTCCACTGGGTATAAGCCCGCAAAAACTTGTGGTTTTACTTCTTTAAAACCAGCTAATGGCTCTGCCGCTGGCCTTGTTGCTAGCGTTACTGTATCGCCCACTTTTGCACTGGCTAATTCTTTAATGCCAGCAATAATAAAACCTACTTCGCCTGCTGAAAGTGATGTTTTTTGCAGTGATTTAGGCGTAAACACACCCACTTGCTCACACAAAAATTCGGTACGGGTTGCCATTAGGCGAATCTTATCTTTTGGCTTAAGCACGCCATCAATCACACGCACCAGCATCACCACGCCAACATAGTTATCAAACCATGCATCAATCACCAAGGCTTTAAGCGGCTTGGTCACATCGCCTACAGGCGGCGGCACTTTTTTAATCACGGCTTCTAGTACATCGCGCACGCCCAAACCTGTTTTGGCTGAACACATCACAGCATCACTAGCGTCCACGCCAATCACGTCTTCAATTTCTTGTTTTACGCGCTCGGGGTCGGCTGATGGCAAATCAATTTTATTTAAAACGGCGGTTACTTCTACACCTAAATCTAGCGCCGTATAACAGTTAGCCACACTTTGCGCTTCAACACCTTGGCTGGCATCCACCACCAACAATGCGCCTTCGCAAGCAGAAAGTGAGCGTGAAACTTCATAGCTAAAATCCACATGGCCAGGCGTATCAATCAAATTTAATTGATAAATTTCGCCATCATCGGCTTTGTAGTGCAAAGCCGCCGTTTGCGCTTTAATGGTAATACCGCGTTCACGCTCAATATCCATGCTATCCAACACTTGCGCTTCCATTTCGCGGTCAGCCAAGCCGCCGCATAAATGAATAATGCGGTCGGCAAGTGTAGATTTGCCATGATCAATGTGGGCAATAATAGAGAAATTACGGATGTTTTTCATGTTAACTTTTAGACTTTACAAACAAATAGAGCGCAATAAGCGCCCTTTTTCAATAGGGGTGATTTTACAACAAATGCTTGATTAATTTGTAATTAATTAAGCAAAGCTCCTAATCATTCAAGTATTAAGTCGTTTAAAAAAAAGCCCGCTTTACGCGGGCTTTAAATTGTAGCAATAAATTACTTAACGACTTTAATCGGTACGTACAAAGTATTTTCGCCACGTAGCACTAATACAGCAACCGTTTTGCCTGCAGCTACCGCGTTAATTTGTTTATTAAACTGCTCAACACTTTGGCTTTCTGAATTATTTAAACCTAAAATCACATCGCCACGGCGAATGCCAGCTTGCGCGGCCGCGCCAACACTTTCAACAACTAATAGGCCATTTTTGCCATTCAGTTTTTTCTTCTGCTGTGGCGTTAATTCTTTTAAACTTAAACCAATTTTGTTTGATTCCGCCTTGGTTGGCGCTTTACTTGGCACCGCTGCTTCATTAGGGTCAGTTGGCATTTCACCCACACCAACATTTAAGTTTTTAACAGCGCCTTTGCGTAACACTTCAACCACCACCATTTTTCCTGGCTTGCTAGCACCAACGGCACGCGGTAAATCGCTTGAAGAAACAATCGGTTTGTTATCAAATTTAATAATCACATCACCCGCTTGCAAGCCACCTTTGTCTGCTGGACCATTTTTTTCAACACCTGCAATCAAAGCACCATTAGTATTTTTCATGCCAAATGAATCGGCCAGCTCTTTAGTTAACTCTTGAATTGCGACACCTAACCAACCGCGTGTAATTTTTCCACTGGCTTTTAATTGATTTGAAATATCAATCGCTACGTCAATTGGAATAGAAAATGATAAGCCAACTGAACCGCCACTGCGGCTGTAGATTTGTGAGTTAATGCCGACTACTTCGCCAGACAGATTAAATAGCGGGCCACCGGAATTACCCGGGTTAATTGCTACGTCAGTTTGAATAAATGGCACAAAGTTTTCTTGTGGCAATGCGCGACCTTTAGCACTGACAATACCCGCTGTCATGGTGTTTTCTAAGCCAAAAGGCGATCCAATAGCCGCCACCCATTGACCCACTTTTAACGCATTTGGGTCACCAATAGTGACTTTAGGCAAGTTAGTTGCTTCAATTTTAATTAATGCTACGTCAGTACGCTTGTCAAAACCAATCATTTTGGCTTTGAATTCGCGCTTGTCCGATAATTTAACCATGACTTCATCGGCCTCACTTACTACATGCGCATTGGTTAAAATATAACCATCACTGCTGATAATAAATCCTGAACCCAACGCTGAAGATTTATACTCTTGCCCGCCCGGGCCACCTTGTCCTGGGTTGCCAGGCATACCCGGCATGCCTGGAATACCAAAGCGCTTAAAAAATTCTTGCAAATTCTCATCGTCTGGCATACCTGGAAAAGGCATAGCGCTATTCCCGCCGCCTTGCACCACTTGCGTCACGCTGATATTCACCACTTCAGCACCATGCTTTTCAGCCAGCTCGGTAAAATCGGGCAAATCTTTGGCGATGGCCGTTTGGTTGAATGCATTAATTACAAATGCAGCACTAATAACTGTTGTAGAAATCCATTTTTTTAACATCTAATTTCCTCAAATAACTGAAAATACACACGGTGAAATTGTTGATTGAAAAGCGTTTAAAACAAGTACATTGCATCAATAAAATAACAAACAATTATGAAAATTTTATTTCCTTATCTTGTGTAGCTAAATCCGGCGTTGCCAATCTCAAGATAACGGGTTGTTGCTCTAAAAAATATCGACTGGCTGTTGTGTGACCTTTAACCCAAATAAATCCAAGTACCAAACCAACTAAAGCGCCCATCATTGCTGCACCATTGTTCTGCAGGTATTCACTCATTAATATGGCGCCAATCATCATGGTTACAAGTGGCACTATATAAAGTAATAACGCACTATTTAGCAAGGCGCGTTCATTTATACCCACTACAACGATATCACCTACTTTTGCGTTGATGCGATTTTGCGCTTTAAATGCGGTTGATTGATGTGCAAACAACTTGCCCCAAATAGAATTACCGCAACCGCGCGTTTTGCCACATAAGCCACAGGCGGTTTTACGTTCTATTTCAAGGGTAGCTGTCGTCTCATTTGCTTGATAGCGGTTGGTGCTTATAGATAAGATAATGGCGCGTTCTTCTAACATACTAAAACTTGCTGACGATTAGAATGACTAGACACTAACGCGTTGATGCGGTTTGCTTTTTAAAACTAACCGCTTTTGCGATTTGTTGCACCGTTGCTAATGGTACTTCACCGATAACCATGACTTGGTATCCATCTACAACATTAGCGCAAATATTGGTGGATCCTATTAGGCTATGACCCATTTTAGCGCGCTGGCCTTTGATTATAGGCTCAATAAATAGCGAAACTGAAGCAATACCGTCTGAAAAAATCATTTGATTAACTGGTGTCGATTTGCCAACGGCCGTAAACTCAATATGATCAACCTTAATGTATCCAGGTGGTAGCTCTGCCACAATCCATTTAGTATTAACGCGATTTAGCAGAGTGGCGTCTTCCATTTCGTATTTCTTGGTGAGATCAATTGAAGGTTGGTACCAATTCAAATCGTGCGAATTAAGCATACTTAACTCTTGAAACGTAATCTGCTCAAGCGTTTCGTTTTTTTCATTTTGCAACGTCATCTTAACCAGCAAACCAAATTCAGTATCTGTCCAAATTTTATAGCTGTAGCGGTAAGCATCTTTTGGAATCAACTCAATTATTTGAGCCTGACGCCCAGCAATATAATCCAATACGCCTATCCTTGCGGTGTAACTAGTTTTTAATGAGTTTAAATTCACAGGCAACATAGCTGGGAATAGATTTTGCCCGCGACGTTTTTCGATAATGACTTTATCGTTTTTGGGATGAAAAATGACAATGTCGCTACCTTGGCTAAATACTTCGCGCGGTTGTTTTGATGGCGATTTTCCAGCGATAGTTTGATTATCTAAAATCATGTTGCGCGTAAGCTCTTGTCCATCGTTATTCATGTGCGTAATTTGCACAGAGCGCGTTTGATTACCGTTTTGATAAACAAAAATGCCTTGATAATTAAGCTCACGTGCTGCAAAAGCGGATTTTTGCAAAGTTAACCAAGCATCTTCACTAGCAAAACTGAAGTCGCTGAAGCCAGCAAACCCAATCGTAGCAAGCAATATCGCTGAAAACTCTTTAAACATTACAATTATTGCCCTGCATCATTAAGGCTAACATTTTGGATATAATAAGCAGCGCCACTAGGGGCTGCTGCTTGGTGCGCCTGTAAGTATTCTAGCGGCATGCTTTGCGCAATTTCAATAGGCGAAGAGTTTTCAGCATTATTAAGTTGCTGTTGCAAAACAATTACACCCACAAACATCACGGCTGCAACAGATGCCGCAACAGACCAAAATTGATTGGTTTTATAAAAACTTGTTTTAACGGTGGTTGGATTAATGATTGGTTGCGGCGCTAATACGGTTGGTTCATCACCTAACGCACTTAACACGCGTGCACTAAAATCGTGACTTAATACCATTTCATTGCGCATGGCGTCACCAATTAAATGGTAATGCTGCCAGCATTCTTGCAGTTCTCCGCCTGATTTAACCGATCTAATCAAATGTTCGGCGTTTTCAACATCAAACTCGCCATCGATTAATGCAGATAATTGTTCTTTCATTCCATACCTCTAAATCTATAGTACATACATACTATTTAAAATGGTTGAACAGCGAAAAGCTACTCAATTAACATACTTTAATAATTACCTTTTACCAGCGTTTTCCATCTGGCGTATCTAACAGTGGGCGCAATTTTAAAGCAATTGTTTCGCGCGCTCTAAAAATGCGTGAGCGTACGGTGCCGATTGGGCATTGCATTAAGATGGCGATTTCTTCATAACTTAAGCCTTCAATCTCGCGCAAGGTAATGGCTGTACGTAATTCTTCTGGCAAACTGGCAACAGTATCATTCACTGTTTGCGCAATTTCCTTAGTCATCATGGCTGTTTCTGGTGTTTCCATGGTGCGCATCTCAGAGCCATCTTCAAAGTTTTCGACGTCTTCAATTTCAACATCTTGCATCACTTGCGGCCTGCGACCCATTGAAACCAAGTAGTTTTTAGCGGTATTGATGCCAATGCGATATAGCCATGTGTAAAACGCGCTATCGCCTCTAAAATTATGCAAAGCACGATAGGCTTTTATAAAAGACTCTTGAACAACGTCTTCTACCTCGGCTTGATCACGAATCATGCGTGATAACAAACGACCCAGTTTACGCTGATATTTTTCTACCAGCATACCAAATGCTTTTTTATCGCCTTGCTGTGCACGTTCTACCAATATTTGGTCTAGTTCACGCGTGCCAGCAACTGCTGTATTGATAGGCTTATCAGCCATTAGTTGACCACTTCCATTTAGATTCGCCTTATAACCCACATTATACGCCTGCGCGGCTGGTTGTACGAAACTAGAACGGGATAGTGCTTCAATTTTACTCGTTTGTAACATTTGCATCCTCCAGAATAACGCGTTACTTTAAGCGCATGCAATCCGCATTTTTATATTGCTAGCTTATGGTGAAAGACATGGATAAACTCTTAATAGTTCATTCCAATATAGAGTTTATGCCACAACAATTTGATGTACTTATTATTGGCAGCGGTTTAGCTGGCCTAACCATGGCTTTGCAAGTAGCCGATACCAAACGCGTGTGCTTAGTAAGCAAACGTGAGATATCGGATAGTGCCAGCAGTTGGGCGCAAGGCGGCATTGCAGCTGTATTAAATAGCGACGATACGGTTGAAGAGCATATTCAAGACACCTTAATTGCGGGCGCTGGCTTGTGCGATGTTGAAGTAACACGCATGGTCGCCACCAAAGGTTTTGAGGCAATTGAATGGCTTATTAATCAAGGCGTGGAGTTTACGCGCGAAGCCGACAACAGCAACTTTCATCTAACGCGTGAAGGTGGCCACAGCCACAGGCGCGTAGTGCATGTGGCCGATGCCACAGGGCAAGCTGTGCAAAAAACCCTAGCGCAAAAAGTGCGCGAACACGCCAATATCACTATATTAGAAAATCATATTGCGGTTGATTTGGTGACTGCCAAAAAACTAGATAAAAATACCGTTAACGACCAATGTTTGGGCGCGTACATTTTAGATAACAGCAATGGCCGCGTGATGACAATTGCCGCTGCGCAAACTGTACTGGCCACTGGCGGCGCAGGTAAAGTGTATTTGTATACCACTAATCCAGATGTAAGCACGGGTGACGGCATTGCTATGGCATGGCGCGTTGGCTGCCGCGTAGCCAATATGGAATTTATTCAGTTTCATCCCACTTGTCTTTTCCACCCGCATGCAAAATCATTTTTAATTTCTGAGGTGGTACGTGGCGAAGGCGGTTTATTAAAGCTGCCAGACGGCACGCGCTTTATGCCAGAACACGATGAGCGTGCAGAGCTAGCGCCACGCGATGTTGTGGCGCGCGCAATTGACTTTGAAATGAAAAAACGCGGTTTGGATTGCGTGTATCTAGACATTACGCACAAGCCAGCGGCTTTTATTCAAGAGCATTTTCCCAATATTTACGCGCGTTGTTTAGAACTTGGTATTGATATTACCAAGCAGCCCATTCCGGTTGTGCCAGCGGCGCATTACAGTTGCGGCGGTGTAATGACCGACTCTACAGGATCGACCGATATAGCTTGTTTATACGCCATTGGCGAAACCGCTTGCACAGGCTTGCATGGCGCCAACCGTTTAGCCAGCAACTCTTTATTAGAGTGCTTGGTATTTGGCCAAGCCGCCGCCAATGCCATATTAAGCGCACCAAAACAAGATTTTCGCGTGTTACCGCATTGGGATGAAAGCCGCGTAACCGATGCAGATGAAGAAGTTTTAATTACCCACACTTGGAACGAATTGCGCCGCTTTATGTGGAATTATGTGGGCATTGTGCGCACCAATAAACGCCTAAGCCGCGCGCTACATCGCATTCACATGTTGCGCGATGAGGTAAATGAGTTTTACAGCAATTTTAGAGTGAGTAACGATTTAATTGAGTTGCGCAATTTATTGCAAGTGGCTGAATTAATTGTGGTTAGCGCGATTGAGCGCCACGAAAGCCGTGGTTTGCATTACAGTAAAGATTACCCAGAGCTACTAGCTGAGGCGATTCCAACTGTTTTAAGCCCGAATAATTACTCTAGTCTTTTAGATAATCTGTATCCATAAGGTTAGTTTTTGCGAATTTCTGCTTTAAAAATGGTGTTGATATGTGCTTTTACAAGCCTTACTTTTTTAGGCCTTATTAGCCACGCCCATGCCGATGATTTAAACCCTACCATCACCTATTTTTATGATGGCGATACAGTCAAAATTCAACAAGGCTTGCTTGAATACAAGCTACGCCTAACCGATATTGACGCACCTGAGCGCAACCAAATTTATGGCAAAACATCTCGCCGCGCGCTGGCAAAATTATGTCAAAACGCCGATGTAAAAGTATATTTATCGGGCATTGACAAATATCAACGCAATTTGGGCAAGTTAAGCTGCAACAATCAAGACGCCAGTGTATTTATGATTAATAACGGCCATGCTTGGTTTAACCGACGATATTCAATGGATTACACGCTAGACCTAGCTGAACAAAATGCTAGAACCAATAAAATTGGGCTTTGGAAGCGCAACAATCCAACCGCACCTTGGCAATGGCGGCAACACCATTCGCACGATTAAGTGTAAATTAATCAAACAATTGCCGCCTTTTTAGATTAAAATATTCACATTTAAAATTTAGGAAATAACATGCAAGTTGCGATGAACACCGTTGTCACCATGACATATGAGCTTAAAAACGCCGATGGCGAAGTACTAGAGTCAAGCGCAGAGCCAGTAGCCTACCTACATGGCGGCTATGACAATATATTCCCAAAAGTAGAAGAAGCCATGCACGGCAAAAATGTGGGCGATGTGGTTGAGGTAAATTTAGAGCCAGTAGATGGCTTTGGAGACTACGATGAAGAGTTGGTGCAAATTGAACCGGCTACAGCTTTTCCAGCAGACGAGCTAAAAGTAGGCATGCAATTTGAAGGTGAAGACGACACAGGTGAAGTGATTTTATACACCGTCACTGAAATTGCTGATGGCAAAGTAGTGGTTGATGGCAATCACCCTTGGGCTGGCGAACGCTTACTGTTTAAAGCCACCATTACTGAAGTGCGTAGCGCCAACAAAGAAGAAGTAACGCATCAACATGTGCACGGCGCAGGCGGCCATCACCACTAAAAAACATTGTAAATCAAAGCGATAAGCTTTGACCGCCAATTAAAAAGGCGCATAACAATAAGTACAAAACTTATTGTTATGCGCCTTTTTTTGCTTAATAATTGTTTACCTAAAAGGCCCCTGCGGGTCATAGTATCTGTCTAGTTTTGGTGCTTTAATACGAGCTCAATTCTAGGGTATATTCATGTTTAAGCGCTTTTTACTCAGCTATATAACGCTTTTTTGTTTGGCTATTAATTTAGCCAACGCTACGCCTGTTATTAAACAAGCCGATGAAATTGAACTTAATATTCAAGCATTAACAATGCCTGTTATTGAATCTCCAATTCAAGCCGATTCGATTCAAATGGCTGCACCTGAAAATACAGTGTGGATTAAAAATGTATTGGGTGATAATTTTTACCACTATTTTACCCAGAAAATAATCAATAAAAAAATTCAAGCCAGCTCGCTTAAAATGGATTTTCATTTAAGCTCATTGTTGCAAGCAATAACCAAAGCAGACCAATCAAACAATACTTTTGTTGAAATTAACAAAACACGCATCAAAACTTTAGATGTCGCCGATATGCAATTTTCGGATGAAAACTATGCTTGGAACCCTGCTAACTTAAGCATGGTAAAGCTAGGAAGCGACTATCAGCAATTTGTAAACGGTGAAGTTTCAGCTGGAAACACTTATAAAGAATTTTGGGATGGCGAAGAAACGACGGCGTTTGAAGATTTTGTTGATGAGCATTTTGGCTTTCACGATTCAGCACTTTTGCGTTATTTAATCGTGCTGGGCGGCGTTTTGCTGGTGATCATCGGCTTTATGCTCAAGCCAAAATTAATCCAGTATTTAAATCCAGATTAATAAATTACAGCAAACTTTTCATTTTATACAGCCATTCCAATGCCATTTTAGGCGTTAAATCATCTGGTTGAATATCCTCTAACGCTTCAACAACAGGGTGCATTGGCAATAGTGCAGGCTCTGGGCTTTGTGTAAACATATCAGGCTGATGCGCATTTTGCGCTATTTGATTGTTTTCTAATTGCGTTAATTTACGCTTGGCAATGGCCACTACCGCTTTAGGAATGCCTGCCAGCTGTGCCACTTGAATGCCATAGCTCATGTGAGCCGCGCCATCTTCTACTTTGTGCATAAATACAATCGTTTTGTTATCGCCTTGACCATGTTCTACCGCATCTAAATGCACATTAGCGGCTTGTTTTGCTTCATCGACAATGCGTGTTAATTCAAAATAATGTGTGGCAAATAATGTATAACTTTTATTTTTTTCTAGCAGTTGCTTAGCCACGGCCCAAGCCAAACTTAAGCCATCAAAGGTGCTAGTACCACGGCCAATTTCATCTAAAAGCACCAAGCTTTTATCGGTGGCGTTATGCAAAATATTAGCAGTTTCAGTCATTTCCACCATAAAAGTAGAGCGGCCACCAGCCAAATCATCTGATGCGCCAATTCGCGTGAAGATACGATCAATTTCGCCGATTTTAGCCACATTTGCTGGCACAAAGCAGCCACAATGAGCTAACAATACAATTAACGCAGTTTGCCGCATAAAGGTGGATTTACCGCCCATATTCGGCCCAGTAATCAACAACAATTGCCGATAAGGGTTGATAAGCACATCATTGGCAATAAATGGCTGGCCATTACTGGCTACTGAAATACTTTCTACCACAGGATGACGCCCGGCAATAATCTCAATACCCGGCGCCTGCGTAAATTCTGGTTGAACATAATTAAGGCTTTGCGCCCGCTCTGCAAAGCAGCATAAAACATCTAAGCTAGCCACCGCACCGCTATTGGTTTGCAAAGCCGCCACGTATGGAATTAGCTGATCTAGTACTTGATCGTATAGCCATTTTTCGCGCGCCAAAGCGCGGTCATTTGCGCTTAACACTTTGTCTTCAAATGCTTTTAATTCTGGCGTAATAAAGCGCTCAGCGTTTTTAAGGGTTTGGCGGCGGCGATATTCGGCTGGCGCGTTTTCGGCTTGTGCGCGGCTAATTTCAATGTAAAAACCATGCACGCTGTTGTATTCTACTTTTAGGTTTTGCAAGCCAGTGCGCGCTTTTTCGGCCGCTTCATATTGCACTAAAAAATCACCATGATTGGTTTGCAGGCTGCGTAATTCATCCAATTCCGCATCAAACCCATCGGCAATTACACCGCCTTCGCGCAATAGCGATGATGGCTCTTGCTTGATAGCTTTGCTTAATAAAGTGACCACCGCCATCGGCGCTTGTAAATTGGCGCCTAGCGTTTCCAGCAAAATGGCTTTACTAGAAATTAATTGGTTTTGCAGCAGTGGTAATTGCAATAAGCTGGCGGCCAAACCTGATAAATCGCGCGGCCTAGCGGTTTTTAGAGCAATGCGCGTGGTAATACGCTCAATATCACCAATGGCTTTTAAGGTAGCTTGTAAAGATTGATAGTGGGCAGCTGATAACAACTCGGCTACGGCATCATGGCGGCGCAAAATCATACTTCTATCGCGCAAGGGGTGATGCAGCCAATGCCGCAACAGCCGCGCACCCATGGCGGTTTGCGTGGTATTAAGTAAGGAATACAAAGTGGGCGATGCATCACCGCGCAGCGTTAAATCAATTTCTAAATTACGGCGCGTGGCGGCATCTAGCTGAATGGTTTCAGAAGTCGATTCAACGCTGATAGTGTGAATATGCGGTAAAGCAGCGCGCTGCGTATGCTTAACGTAATCTAATAATGCACCAGCGGCGGCAATGGCTGGTTTCAAATCGGCGCAACCAAAACCATTTAAATCGCGCGTATTAAGCTGCTTAGTTAAGCTGGTGATTGCACTATCAAAATCAAATTGCCAGCCGCTTAGCCGTTTTTTAGGTGCTTTGTGCTGATTAATAATCGCCATTGGCGCGGCGTGCTGCTGGCTATCTTCACACACAATTTCGGCCGGATTAATCCGCGCCAACTCTTGCGCCAGTTGGCCAAACGCTATTTCACTTAAAATAAAGGCACCAGAAGCCAGATTTAATTGCGCCAAGCCAATTAAGCCATCGCCAAAACAAATGCTTAACAAAACGTTGTCGCGGGTTTCATCTAGCAAGGCGGTATCAGTTAATGTGCCTGGCGTTAAAATACGCGTAACTGCACGTTCTACCGGGCCTTTGCTGGTTGCTGGGTCGCCAACTTGCTCACAAATGGCTACCGCTTCGCCCATTTTGGCTAGCTTGGCTAAATACTGCTCAGCCGCATGGTATGGCACACCAGCCATTTTAATCGGCTCACCATTATTGCTGCCACGCCTAGTCAGCGTAATGCCAAGCAAGCGCGAGGCTTTTTCAGCATCCTCAAAAAACAACTCATAAAAATCGCCCATGCGATAAAAAAGCAGCATATCGGGATGTTGCGCTTTTAAGCCCAAATACTGGCGCATCATAGGGGTGTGATTATTTAAAGCCCCACGGCTGCTGACTATCTCATTGTTTTGGTTATTTTTTTTCATTAC
>JAYWCF010000174.1:0-5163 GCA_043780715.1 Methylotenera sp.
AAAACAAACGCTAACCAATTAATAGCTGGCGTGCGATAAACCGTCCAAACTGCCAAAATTGGCACAATTAAACCCAAGCAATTAAAAACAAGATGGCTGGTTTTTGAGTCCGTCATAAAGCCATAAAACACAATGCTTAACAGCTGCACGGCTAGCAGCATGGCAAATGGGTAACGTTTTACAAATTCTATAGAGCGTTGCATACAGGGTCATTTCCTAAAATTTTAGTGCAATTAACGCCATTGTAATTGGCGATGCCAATATCACGAATAGTATCAACATAATTTAACGCAATACAAACTTTATATAAGTACTTTACTTTATGAATAAGAACTATTATCATTTGCATTAACAACACAAATGAGTCAGATTATGCAGCTTCAAATGCCCAATACAGTAAAACACAGCGTTTTGTTTGATCCAGATTTGCCAACAGCAAAAGACGTGCTATCGGCTATTTGTTGTGTCGCCACGCATTACGCCATTAAGCCTTCTTTTGATTTGGCAAAACTAGCTGCCGATTTAGCCTTAAAGCTAACCGCGCCTGAGTATGCTGATAGCCCGCTATCAAAAGAGATTGCCAAGCGCTTACTTAATCAGTGGTCAGAAATTGTTGGTGAGCATCAATCGCTAAGCGTAAAAGTTATGCCAGCGCATGCCACGCTGCAATAAATAATAAGATTAGTAAAAAACGATTTTTTAAGGATAGATATGTCACGACAAACCGGCCCAAGATTAAAAATTATGCGCGCATTAGGCGTTGATTTGCCTGGGTTATCACGCAAAACCATTGAAGCACGCCCAACGCCACCGGGCCAGCACGGCAATAAAGCATCACGCAAACGCCGTTCTGATTTTGGTGTAAAGCTGCAAGAAAAACAAAAAATTCGCTTTAATTATGGCTTAACCGAAACGCAAATGCGTCGCGTAATTTTGGATGCGCGCAAAGGCAAAGAGCCAACGGGCGAACGCTTATTGCAGCTTTTAGAGCGTCGCATGGATAACGTGGTGTTTAGGGCAGGTTTTGCACCAACCGTTATTGCGGCACGTCAATTGGTTAGTCATGGCCATTTAATGTTAAACGGTAAAGCCGCCAATATCCCGTCCATTCGCCTAAAAGTGGGTGATGAATTGGTGATTAAGGTGAAAAGTAAAAATATCCCAATGGTGATCGAAACCATCAAGCAGCCATCATTGGCGCGGCCAGAATGGTTGTCTTGGGATGAGTCGGCACTCACTGTAAAAGTGGCGCATTTACCGGTGGTTTCAGATGTGCCGTTTCCTGTTGATGTGCAGTTGGTGGTGGAATATTACGCTAACCGCGTCTAGTTTTTAGTGGTTGGCAACAGAATTTAAGACGTCCCTAACAACGTCTTAAATGTTGTAAGTGCATGCAAATGCATCTCCTTGATTTATGGCTGCATTGACCATGTTTACTCAATATAAACCGGTCATGTAAGGCGGTCACTTTTTAGCAAGGTAGTAATTTATTAAGGCAGTTAATTCAATTGATATGAAAGTCATTACTAATTTAACAGCAAAAGAACACATGAGTTTTGATGTGGCGATTGTGGCGGACGAAACGCCGAATCAAGACATGAAAATGTCGCGCATTAAACGCTTAAATACAGAGCAGCTATTTAAAAATGTTAAAGAAGTAATGATTGAGCATTTAAATGAAACTTATGTTTTGCGTATAACCAATCAAAATAAGCTTAAATTAATTCGACTATTTGAGAAAAATCCTGCTGATTGATCAGCACGTTAGCTTCAATTGAAAAATAATGATGAGTAGAATTGTAATTTTCACATCTGGCCACTAATCGAGCTTGGAACAAGTGACGTTATCGCTTAGGCTTTAATTTTAAATAATGATGGTTAATACATAGGCTACTTTTTTAAAATTGATAAATAGAATTTGATGTGTCTTCATATCTTTAAGATAGTTTTCTTAAAGTATTTTGTTAGATATTCGACTGCATTATCAATCAAAATTTCATTTTTTTACTATTAAATTGTGAGTAATACTCCTTTTTTATTGAAATTGATTCTCATTTAGAATAAGATTCAGGAATTATATATCTCGATAGGAAAAGTAATGGCTAAGGCCACATTTAATCATATTCAGCTAAGTCCAAATAAACCAAAAGTTTCAATTTTAAATTTGGCCATTCGCAGTGCTTTAACCAGTTTTATTTTAATGGCTGGTTCAAGTGCTTTAGCAGAAGGTAGCGACGTTAATCTTCCACAAATTGATGTTAAAGCAGAACGTATTAATGACACGAAACCCGTAAAAGGCTATAACGCTAAAAAAAGTTCTTCTTCAGCCAGAACAGATACTGAGCTACGTGATACGCCGCAATCCATTACCGTAATTCCACAAGACTTGATCAAAGATCAATCGATTCAAAGTATTACACAAGCGGTGCAATATGTGCCCGGCGTGCAAGCCGCTCAAGGTGAAGGTAATCGCGATAATGTGATTTTTCGCGGCAATGTTAGCTCTGCTAATTTTTTCCTAAATGGCTTGCGCGATGATGTTGAGACTTATCGTGATTTATATAATACAGACCGACTGGAAGTGTTGAAAGGCCCGAACGGCATGGCGTTTGGCCGCGGCGGAGCAGGTGGCGCAATTAATCGCATCACAAAACAAGCTGGCTGGTCACCAATTAGCGAATTGATTGCCAGCTACGGTGTTTATAATCAAAAGCGTATCGTTGGCGATTATGGTCAAGCGATTAACGATGAAGTGGCTTTTCGTGTAAGTGCCGTTTACGAAAATTCAGACTCATACCGAGATGGCGTGGATTTAGAACGATTTGGTATTACGCCAACAGTGACTATACGTCCTGACGAACAAACAAAAATTGTATTAAGCACTGAATACTTTAATGACAAACACACAACGGATCGCGGCGTACCTTCAAGAGAGAATGCGATTGGTGAACCAAGATTTAATAGACGTCCTTTTGAAATTGGCAATTCAGATCGATTTTTTGGAAATCCTAGCTTAAGTCCTATGCAAACGGAAACGGTGGCATTTAACGCAACGATAGAACACTCTTTTAATAGTGGTATTGATGTTAAAAACAATACCCGTTATGCCCACTATAATAAGTATTATCAGAATGTATTTGCTGATAGCTCAATAGCAACCGATGGCAACTTTACGGTGCGTGGCTACAGAGACACAACGGCACGTGAAAACCTAATTAACCAAACTGATTTAACCTACACGGCACATTGGGGCTCAGTCGAACATAAATTATTAGCTGGTTTAGAATTAACAACACAACAGACAGATAACTCTTTGTTGGCTGCCTTCTTTAACAATAATTTTACAGATACGGGCACTGAAGTTACGTTAAACGCGAATATTTCATCCAAAACTGGTAGTACACCAGTAAGTTTTGTAAAAAATCTGGTTAATGATAACAATAGCTTCCTAAATAACTCTTCTACTATCAATGTGATTGGGGTTTATGCTCAAAACCAAATTAGATTATCTGAACATTGGCAAGCTATTGTAGGTTTGCGCCACGATCGTTTCTCCACAGATTTTATCGGTACTGGCCGACGAGGTGGCACAGGCGCAGACCAAAATGATGTGGTGACTGACAACATTAATGTGACAGATAATTTTTTATCGCCACGTGCTGGTTTGATTTTCAAACCTATCGAGGCCGTATCAATCTACACTAATTATAGCGTTGCTTATACGCCACGCGCAGGCGATCAGTTAACATCGTTATCGGTGACTACGGCAACTTTTAAGCCAGAGAAATTTATTAACTATGAAATTGGTGCCAAATGGGATGTTAATTCAAACCTTGC
Organism: Methylotenera sp.; assembly: GCA_043780715.1. Taxonomy (GTDB): domain Bacteria; phylum Pseudomonadota; class Gammaproteobacteria; order Burkholderiales; family Methylophilaceae; genus Methylotenera_A. The sequence continues at coordinate 3,838 of JAYWCF010000174.1, forward strand.
ATTAACCGCTGCTATATACAAACTGAACCGTGAAAATATATTGGCAGCTGATCCGAATAGCACATCAAATAAACAAATATTGGTTGATGGTCAGCAAACAAAGGGAATTGAGTTGGGCATTGCAGGTAATATTACTGACAAATGGAGTATTTTTGGTGGTATTGCTTTACAAGATGGCAAAATTACCAAACAGCAAGGAAGCGGTGATGACGCGATTTTAAAAGGTGCGAAGTTGGCTCAAACGCCTGACCGCACATTGTCATTATGGAATAAATACGAAATTAACGATATGTGGTCTGTGGCTTTGGGCATTGTCAGCACCTCTAATCGCTATGCTGCATTGCCAACGGCTTCTGAAAGTACTTTGTTACCAGGCTACACCCGTTACGATGCCGCTATTTATGGCAAATTAAACGAAAAGTTACGTCTACAAATTAATTTAGAAAACTTAACCAATAAAGATTACGTACTATATGCGGACAATAATAACAATATTACCCCTGGTTCGCCTGTTACGGGTCGTGCTACTTTGATTTACAACTTCTAACTAGAAATTAGTATTATTAAAGCCCATGCTATTGCATGGGCTTTTTTTATGGACCATTTAATTTTCTTAATATCGCATCGTAGACAATTTTTTCAAATATATTGAGCTCGCCTATTCTAAAATTGTTTTAAAGAGAGATGTCTGTCAAGCTAAAGTCGTGTGCATACTAGCTTAGCATCTTGTTTATCATGCCTTAAAACATATCAATAACTAGACTGATTTATTGCGACGGCGCATTACGCCAAAACCCAATAAGCCTGAAGCAAGCAACGGTAAAGCCGCTGGAACAGGCACTGCAGAAGGTGAAGCTGTTACAAAATCTTGCAATTGGCCGTTACCATAAAAAGTTATATCGTATGCATTGCTTGTAGACCAGCCATTTAATGCACTTAAAAACGTATTGGCAGAGGCCAACATGCCAGCATTAGAGCCACTTACCGAAGAGATTGCACCAGTGGCCGTATTAAGATCATCATGGAAAATTTCCCATAACGCTAAGTGAAAGCCAGCCGTTTGCTCAGCGCCTGAAAGGCTAGCATAAGCGTTATCAAACAACTTTTGCGCGTTAGCAAAACGATTCGCACCGTCACCACTAATAAAGTCGCTGGCATCTAAAGCGCTGCTGGTATATTGAGTTGGTGAGGTAGAAGCCCATTGAAATGGATCTACGCAAAAGCCAATAATCGTACCAGTAACATCGGAAGCTGCAAGGTTATAGCTACCCATGTAAGTGTAAAGCGAGCTGTTATTAACCGAAACGCTTGTTGTAACCGTGGTGT
>JAYWCF010000175.1:0-5156 GCA_043780715.1 Methylotenera sp.
ATGCAACGGTATTCAAAGCGGCACCAGCATTGGCCGATGCACAAGTAATGTTGATTCCCAATGTTTCATGGTCAGTAATGACAGTAACTTGCATCTTGCTGTTTATTGGCGCAATGGGTAAATCAGCGCAAGTGCCATTGCACGTTTGGCTGCCTGATTCAATGGAAGGCCCAACGCCAATTTCAGCCTTGATTCATGCTGCAACTATGGTCACAGCGGGTATCTTTATGGTGGCACGTATGTCGCCATTATTTGAGCTGTCCACTACGGCGTTATCCTTTGTGATGATTATCGGCGCTATTACCGCTTTATTTATGGGCTTTTTGGGCATTATCCAAAACGATATCAAACGCGTGGTGGCTTACTCTACGCTTTCGCAGCTTGGTTATATGACAGTCGCTTTAGGTGCATCAGCCTATTCAGTGGCTATATTCCACTTGATGACTCACGCATTCTTTAAAGCCTTATTGTTTTTAGCGGCTGGCTCTGTGATTATGGGCATGCATCACGATCAAGATATCCGCAATATGGGCAACTTGAAAAAGTATATGCCGGTGACTTGGATTACCTCATTAATTGGCTCATTAGCATTAATCGGCACACCTTTCTTTGCCGGTTTTTACTCAAAAGACAGCATTATTGAAGCGGTTAAGTTTTCAAATATTACTGGCAGTGGTTTTGCATATTTTGCCGTTCTAGCAGGTGTTTTCGTTACCGCGTTTTATTCCTTCAGATTGTACTTTTTGGTTTTCCATGGCAAAGAGAAATGGCGTCACGTTTCTCATGCGCATGACGCACATCATGATGATGCACATGACGACTCACATGACCATCACCACGGCTTAAGCCCAACTGATGACCCGCATGAGCCAGGCTGGGTAGTTAAGTTACCATTGATATTGTTGGCGATTCCTTCTGTGGTAATCGGATACATTGCAATTGAACCAATGCTGTTTGGTGACTTTTTCAAAGGCGTTATTATTGTTAATAACGAAGCGCATCCTGCCATGGAAACGCTAACGCATCATTTCCATGAAATACTGCATTCGCCAGCAGGTATGGCTTTGCATGGCTTAATGACATTACCATTTGCGTTGGCGGCTGCTGGTGTGTTGCTATCTTGGTTCTTTTATATGAAACGCCCTGATATTCCTGCCGCCATTCAGAAAAAATTCAGGTTAATAAATCAAATCTTAGAAACCAAATATGGTTTCGATGCCTTTAATGAACGTTTTTTTGCTGGTGGCGCGCGCATGTTTGGCGAAAAACTCTGGAAAATTGGTGATATTCAATTAATTGACGGTGCCATTGTCAACGGTACGGCACGCTTAATTGGACGCCTATCTGGCAAGGTGCGCCATTTGCAATCTGGCCTGATTTATCACTACGCTTTTGCCATGATTATTGGCGTGTTTTTGTTCTTAACCTTTTTTATCAAGATAAATTAAGTGATGACTATTTAAATGATGACTATGGATTTTTTAAATAGCCATGTGCTAAGTTTTTCAATTTGGCTGCCAATGTTGGCTGGTGTTGTGGTGTTGCTGTTAGGTAACGACAACAAGCCGAATTTTACGCGCTGGCTCGCGTTGGCGGGTAGCCTAGCGGGATTTGCCGTCACCTTGCCGCTTTATACGCATTTTAATTACGCCGATGGTGGCTTTCAGTTTCAAGAAATGGCGCGCTGGATTCCCGCATTTAATGTGAACTATCACTTGGGTGTGGATGGTATTGCGGCGCCTTTGATATTGCTTACCAGCTTTACAACCGTGATTGTGGTGATTGCCGCTTGGGAAGTGATTACTAATAATGTTGCGCAGTATATGGCGGCCTTCTTAATTATGAGTGGCTTGATGATTGGCGTATTTAGCGCTTTAGATGGCTTGCTGTACTACGTATTTTGGGAGGCAATGTTAATCCCCATGTTCTTGGTGATCGGTATTTGGGGCGGCGAAAATCGCGTTTACGCAACCATCAAGTTTTTCCTCTATACCTTGCTTGGTTCGTTACTGATGTTGGTGGCCTTTATCTACCTATATCACCAAACGGGTAGTTTTGAGATTACCGATTACTACCAATTGCCATTGCCACTTAATGCGCAAGTGTTGATTTTTATGGCGTTTTTTATGGCGTTTGCGGTCAAAATTCCCATGTGGCCGGTGCACACTTGGTTGCCAGATGCCCACGTTGAAGCGCCTACTGGCGGTTCAGTGATATTGGCGGCGATTATGTTGAAGCTAGGCGGTTACAGCTTCTTACGCTTTGCCATGCCAATCGCCCCCGATGCCGCGCATTACTTATCTGGCTTTATGATTACCTTGTCGTTAATTGCGATTGTGTACATTGCTTTAGTGGCATTGGTGCAAAAAGACATGAAAAAGCTGATTGCTTATTCTTCTATTTCGCATATGGGTTTTGTCACTCTGGGCTTCTTCTTGTTCAGTCAATTAGGTCTAGAAGGCGCGATTGTGCAAATGATTTCACATGGCTTTATTTCCGCAGCCATGTTCTTGTGCGTTGGTGTCTTGTACGACCGCATGCACAGCCGTCAAATCGCCGATTACGGCGGGGTAGTTAACACCATGCCTATATTTGCAGCCTTTGCCGTATTGTTTGCCATGGCCAATAGCGGCTTGCCAGCTACATCGGGTTTTGTGGGTGAATTTATGGTGATTTTAGCGGCCGTTAAATTCAACTTTTGGGTTGGATTTTTAGCCGCAACCACCCTAATATTTGGTGCAGCCTATAGCTTGTGGATGGTAAAGCGCGTGTTTTACGGCGATATTGCTAACGCTCATGTGGCTGAATTAAAAGATTTGAATAAACGCGAATTTTTAATATTAAGCGTATTGGCTGTAATGGTGATTGGTTTTGGTGTATATCCACAACCGCTTACTGAGTTTACACATGCCACAGCGGCACAATTTTTGAATCATATGGCAATCAGCAAATTGCCAGTTGCAGGGCTTTAGCCTTAAGTTAGTAGAAAAATAATGGAATATATCAAAACTGACCTGATTACCGTATTGCCAGAACTTACCGTGTTGTGCATGGCGATGTTTATTTTGCTACTGGATTTATTCATCAAACCAAAAAATCGCATCGTGATTTATGGTTTGGCGCAATTTACCTTGCTTGCAGCCGCTTACTTTACAGTTAGCACTTACAACCTAGCCGTTGGTTATGCGTTTTCCAATATGTTTGTGGATGATCCGCTGGCCGATATATTAAAGCTGATGACATTCTTAGGCACATCGATGATGTTGGTTTACACGCGGCAGTATATGCAGCAGCGTGGCATGTTCAGGGGCGAATATTACGCCATGGTGTTATTTGCCATGCTTGGCATGATGATTATGATTTCTGGCCAAAGCATGCTCACTATTTACATGGGCTTAGAGCTGTTATCACTATGCTTATATTCATTAGTGGCGTTTGATAGAGACAACGCGCGCGCCACAGAAGCGGCGATGAAATACTTTGTATTGGGTGCGTTAGCTTCTGGCATGTTGCTATATGGCATGAGTATGATTTATGGCATGACTGGCAGCTTGAATATTTCAGAGATCAGCAGTGCTTTGCTCGAAACGAATCCAAAGAATCCTGTATTGATTTTAGGCTTGGTGTTTATTGTTGCGGGCTTGGCGTTTAAGTTTGGCGCCGTACCGTTTCAAATGTGGGTGCCAGATGTGTATCAAGGCGCGCCTACTTCTATCACCATGTTAATTGGCTCTGTGCCTAAATTCGCCGCATTTGCCATCACCATTCGCTTGCTGGCGCAAGGTTTGTACCCGTTAGCCATTGATTGGCAAGACATGCTGTTGATTATGGCGGTATTGTCAATTGCCATTGGTAATATCACCGCTATTGCGCAAACCAATTTAAAGCGTATGTTGGCATATTCTACTATTTCGCACATTGGCTTTTTACTGTTTGGCTTGATGAGCGCCAATTTAAACGGTTTCGCGTCTAGTATGTTTTACATTACGGCTTATGTAATGATGACATTAGCGGGCTTCGGCATGATTCTATTGCTAAGCCGCCAAGGTTTTGAGGCTGAAAATTTAGATGATTTGAAAGGCTTAAACAAGCGTAGCCCATGGGCCGCTTTTTTGATGCTAATCACCATGTTTAGCATGGCCGGTGTGCCACCAACGCTTGGTTTCTATGCCAAGTTCACCGTATTACAAGCAGCACTTCAAGCGGGCTTCTTGTGGGTTGTGGTGTTTGCCGTATTAATGGCTGCCATTGGCGCATTTTACTATTTGCGTATTGTAAAGCTCATGTATTTCGATGCGCCTAAAGACAATATGCCAATATCTGCGCCAGTTGATATGCAGTTGGTGCTAAGCATTAATGCAGTTGCTTTATTGCTGCTTGGCATCATGCCGCAAACCCTGATGCAAGTGTGCGGTGTGGCTATTTCGCTTAGTCTTCAATAGTTTGTTTTCAGTACGATACAATTAATCATTAAGCCATAACATGACCCAAACTATTATCTTAATATTGGCATTTGTTGCGGCTAATTTACCTTGGTTTTCAAATAAACTGTTCTATGCGATACCATTAAAATCTAATGCTAAGAACTTGGCATGGTGCTTATTGGAGTTGATAGTTTTATATCTTGTGATTGGTGCAATTGGCTTTTACGCAGAACATGCAACATTTGGACAAACATCAGCGCAAGGCTGGGAGTTTTATGCGGTTACTTTTAGTTTGTTCTTGGTATTTGCCTTCCCAGGATTTATATATAAGGTCTTGTGGAAAAAATAAAGGCCAGCAATGCTGGCCTTTATTTGTAATTGTAGTTGGTAGCTAATTAATAAAACATACGTCCATCACCTAAAAGATGTGCATGACAATCTTTTTTGGCATTAATGCAATTTTTAATAATTCCTTCCATGGCGGTACGATCCCATCCTTCTACGTAATCGCTATGAGCTGAATAGCCACCGTTAGTGCCATTAAAAGTATAGTTATCACTTGCTAAACGCCATTTTTCCAATTTGTCTGTTGGCAATATTGTGTAATGTACATTAACAGTAATTTGGGGAATAGCAATTGGATGAGTTGCTGGGCAGTAATAGTTAGGTAACTGATCAGCGCGATAAAGGACATATGCCATATGGTCTTTATGATTAGGACTGTCTAAGTTG
>JAYWCF010000176.1:0-5083 GCA_043780715.1 Methylotenera sp.
TCTGCAGGCACGGTTGAGTTTGTGTACGATAACGACACGCAACAATTTTACTTTTTAGAGGTAAACACACGCCTACAAGTAGAGCATGGCGTGACTGAATTGGTAACAGGCGTTGATTTGGTGGAATGGATGGTGCTCACTGCGGCTGGTGATTCTGGGTTTTTAAGCCAGTATTCACACCAACCCAATGGACATGCAATTCAAGTGCGGATGTATGCAGAAGATGCCAATAAAAACTTTCAACCATCTAGTGGCGTGTTGACTGAGGCGATATTTTCTAGTTCAGCCAGAATCGATACATGGGTGCAGCGCGGTAGTGAGATCTCACCATTTTATGACCCATTAATTGCTAAAGTATTGGTGTATGCGGCGAATCGCGATGCGGCTGTGCAGTCAATGCAAAACGCCCTAGCTGAAACCAAGCTTAGCGGCATCGAGACGAATTTAGAGTATTTGCGTCAAGTGCTGGCTGATAGCGTTTTCCCCGCAGGCACACAAATCACGCGCTATTTAAACACATTTGTGTACAAACCCAACACCATCGACGTACTCGATGGCGGCGTGATGACCACGATTCAAGACTACCCTGGGCGACTTGGTTATTGGCATGTTGGCGTGCCGCCGTCTGGTCCGATGGATCATTTGGCGTTTCGTATTGCCAATAAGTTAGTGGGAAATGCTGAGGGCGTAGCGGGGCTAGAAATTACGCTGATTGGCTGCAAGCTCAAGTTTAATGTCGATGCCATTATCAGCATCACAGGCGCACCGATAGAGGCGACGCTTGATAACCTGCCGCTTGCAATGTGGCAATCGCACCCTATTAAAGCGGGTAGCGTATTGAAGTTGGGTGCAATTAATGAAGCTGGCTGCCGCGCTTATTTGGCGGTGCAGGGCGGCTTTGATGTGCCAGATTACTTAGGCAGCAAATCTACTTTTACGCTAGGTCAATTTGGCGGCCATGGCGGCAGAAGCTTGCGCGTAGGCGATGTATTGCATCTTGCTAAACACGCAGCAAGCTATAGTCCAAAATTTACACCACATAGTTTTCAATCGCGTTTTCGGCCACACTACACCAATCATTGGGAAATCGGCGTGTTATATGGACCGCATGGCGCACCAGACTTTTTTACTGAAGCCGATATTGCACTATTTTTTAGCACCGATTACGAAGTGCATTACAACTCCAACACCACTGGCATCCGCCTGATTGGCCCTAAGCCAGAGTGGGCGCGCACTGACGGCGGTGAGGCGGGTTTACATCCGTCGAATATTCACGATAACGCTTATGCCATCGGTGCCATCGATTTTACTGGTGATATGCCGATTATTTTAGGTCCAGATGGCCCGAGCTTGGGCGGTTTTGTGTGCCCAGCCACCATTGTGCAAGCAGAATTATGGAAAATGGGGCAGCTAAAAGCGGGCAATACTATTCGATTTATTCGTATAAGCCAAGCTGAAGCTGCTGCGCTGGAAACCGCTCAAAATATACTGGTTGCAAAAATTGGTAGTGATGATATTGCCTTAGCTGTAGAAGTGCTAACTGCAAAACACCCTATCAACATTGCCGCAAAACACAGCCCGATATTGGCTGAAACAGCCGCATCATCAGACCGCATAAAAGTAGTTTATCGCCAAGCAGGCGATAAAAACTTGCTGGTGGAATATGGCGAATTAATGCTGGATATTAACTTGCGCTTTCGCGTGCACGCGCTGATGCAATGGCTTGCAAACCAGCAAGAGCTACACTTAATACATGGAATTATCGATTTAACGCCTGGCATACGCTCGTTGCAGGTGCATTACGATAGCCTTAAGTTGCCTGTTAATCGGCTCATTCATATTTTGCAGCAGGCTGAGCTTGAATTGCCGCCAACTGAAACCATGGAAGTGCCAACGCGCATCGTGCATTTGCCATTGTCTTGGGAAGATCCGTCGATTCAACTAGCGGTTTCAAAGTACGCGCAATCGGTGCGTAAAGATGCGCCTTGGTGTTCGCTAGAACCTAAACCGAATAACACCGAATTTATACGCCGCATTAATGGCTTAGAGAGTGTAGAAGACGTTAAAAATAGTGTATTCAACGCGAGCTATCTCACATTAGGATTGGGCGATGTTTATTTGGGCGCACCAGTCGCTACGCCGCTAGATCCACGCCATAGATTAGTCACCACCAAATACAATCCTGCACGCACTTGGACGCCTGAAAATGCCGTGGGCATTGGCGGTGCGTATATGTGTATTTACGGCATGGAGGGTCCTGGCGGCTATCAGCTTGTAGGCCGCACCTTACCAGTCTGGAATCGCTGGAATATAACAGCAGACTTTAAAGTCAACACGCCTTGGTTATTACGTTTGTTTGATCAAATTCGCTATTACCCTGTTAGCGCAGACGAATTAGTGCAAATGCGCGCTGATTTTTTACAAGGTAAGTTTCAATTAAACATTGAAGAAACAACTTTTAGCCTAAAAGAGTACAACCAGTTTTTAAGCCAAGAATCTGCCAGTATCGGCGCCTTCAAAGCTAATCAGCAAGCGGCTTTTAACTTAGAGCGCGAGCATTGGATAGCAACGGGTCAGGCTAATCATAGCCAGGAAAATGAACAAGAAAATATTAATGATCTGGCCTTAGAAATTCCCGCAGGTCATGTAGTAGCAAAATCACATGTGGCGGGTAACTTATGGCAAATTAAAGTGGGCGAGGGCGATATGGTGGCAGAAGGTGATGTGCTGGTAGTTGTGGAATCGATGAAAATGGAGATTTCTGTTACCGCGCCATGTAGCGGAAAAATAACACGCTTAATTAGTGCTGAAGGTAGTGCTGTGGCTGCGGGTCAAGCTTTATTGCTGATTGAGGAGCTGGTATGAATTTAACCTTTGCTCACTTACAAGCGCAGTATCTAGACCGCAGCTTAAGGCCTGTTGATTTAGTGCGCCAATTAGATGCTGAAATTGGCGATGCGAATAGCCACAATATTTGGATACGCCGCTTAACGCTGGCTGAAATGCTGGCTTATGCAGAAAATTTGGAAGGCAAAGACCCAGCCAAGCTGCCTTTGTACGGCATCCCGTTTGCCATTAAAGATAATATTGATTTGGCTGGCGTGCCAACAACGGCGGGCTGTCCAGACTTCGCATTTATGCCACAAAAATCGGCCAGCGTGGTGCAAAAGCTCATCGATGCAGGCGCAATTCCCATCGGTAAAACCAATTTAGACCAATTCGCCACAGGCTTGGTCGGCACACGCTCGCCTTATGGCGCGTGCAAAAACAGCATCAACGCTGATTATATTTCGGGAGGTTCTAGCGCGGGTTCGGCAGTTTCTGTCGCGCTTAACATGGCGAGTTTTAGTTTAGGTACCGATACCGCTGGCTCTGGTCGCGTGCCAGCCGCATTTAACAATTTGATTGGTATCAAACCTAGCCTTGGCTTAATTAGTACCACAGGTGTGCTGCCTGCGTGTCGAACGCTTGATTGCGTGTCGATATTTGCAAAAAATGGGTTCGATGCTGAAAAGGTACTGCAAGTTGCGCAAGGTTTTGATGATGACGATGCGTACTCGCGGCAAGTGCCTGCCATTACGTCTGTTATTGGCGATAGCTTTATATTTGGAGTGCCTAGGCCAAGTCAATTGGTATTTTTTGGCAATGTAGAAGCACCGCTATTATTTCAACAAGCGATTGAAAAGCTAGAAAAGGCCGGCGGTAAAGCGGTTGAAATTGATTTTGCGCCATTTATAGAAACCGCACAATTGCTCTACGAAGGGCCATGGGTGGCGGAGCGTTATGCAGCGATTCGTGAATTTTTTGACGCAAAACCAGAAGCAATATTTCCAACAACCCGTCAAATTATCAGTCATGCGGCAAAATTTAGCGCGGCCGATACTTTTAACGCAATGTATAAACTAAAAGCGTTGCAACGCAAGGCAGAAGCGGTTTGGTGCGAAATTGATTTGGTGGTAACACCCACCGCAGGCACTATTTACACCATTGCTGAGGTGCAAGGCGACCCTGTACAAACCAACACAAACTTGGGTTATTACACTAACTTTATGAACTTGCTAGATATGGCGGCAATTGCCGTGCCTACAGGCTTTTACGGTAATGGCATCGGTTTTGGGGTCACGCTAAGCGCACCAGCGTTTAGTGATAACGCACTACTTAATATAGCTAAAAAATTGTAATTAAAAACTGTAAAAGGTATTGATATGAACATACAAGTAGCTGTTTGCGGCGCACACATGCAAGGCCTGCCGCTTAACTCGCAATTAACAGCGCTAGGCGGGGAGTTTGTCTTAGCCACAAGCACGTCCGCCGATTATCGCTTATTTAAGCTAAATGGCTTCACACCAGCCCGCCCTGGTTTATTGCGCGTGCTAGAAAATGGGTGTGCAATAGCGATGGAAATCTGGCAACTACCCATCGAAAATTACGGAAAATTTGTCGCAAGCGTACCAAGTCCGTTGGGCTTTGGCACATTGACGCTGGCAGATGACAGCACAGTACAAGGCTTTATGTGTGAGGCTTACGCGACACTTAATGCCATTGATATTAGCCATTTAGGCGGCTGGCGCAATTATCTAGGAACGATTAAGGAGACTTAATATGTGGTGTGCGTTTAAAAACGTAGAAAGTGTGTTGCCAAACTGCTTGGCGTTTAGCTTTGCTATTTTCGGCTACGCGCTAGGTGTTTTGATGTTGTTCAACGCGCACTGGCTAATTAACGCCGCAGGCGTGCTGCTCACTGCACAAGCCTTGATTATTAGCGCATATTTGCTGCACGAGTTTTCGCATTGGAGCATCTTCAAAACACCTGAAAACAACCGCCGCTGGGGCATCATCATGTCGTGGATTAATGGCAGTTGCTACAGTACGTTTGCAGAGATTCGTAGCAAACACATGCATCATCATGTGGATAGAGCCGATGTGCTGACCTTTAACGTGCAACACTTGATGCGCGACATGCCTAGCCTTGCTAAACACACGATCAAAGTTTTGGAATGGGCGTATATTCCCGCGCTAGAAATTTTGATGCATTTTTTGGTGATTGTGTTGCCCTTTGTACGGCCAGAATGGCATTACAAAC
>JAYWCF010000177.1:0-5001 GCA_043780715.1 Methylotenera sp.
GTTGATGTGCCTGCTTCGGGTTAAATATAACATTGTCGCATTCTACTTAGTTGTATCGATTAATTCCGCACTTTGATAATCGGTCTAATTTATTAAGCGTTATATTGGTAGTGCCACTACATGTTTTTGGCAGGTGAAATCTTCACCCAGATCGTTCAAATTTTCATCAATAGTTGTAAAAATTTCGACATTTATAATCTTAAAAATCAAATAAAATATAGATTTATCAATAAAAACAATTACTTATATAGTTAATTTATTTGGCATATATTGTGCAACGTATTCATTACTACTTCATAAAATAGTAAGGATGAACCTAAAATGAACAATCCAGACGTATATGCTGTTTATGCCGAATTTTTAGTGCAATGCAGAAGAGTGATGGGCCCGTTTGATGTTGAAAAATTAGCTTCTGACGAAGCTTACAAGGCCGATTTTTTTAATCGCGTGATGCTAAGTGAAGATGACCAACTATTTAAAATGGCCGATTTAGTGAATCGTGCGCTGAGTGAAGAATCGACTAGCATTCACTAGTTTTTAGGCGGCATAATAAATTCAGCTGGCTGCTGATTAAGCCTGCTGGCTAGCTGGCGCAATAATGTGCGCCATTGCTTAAAGCGTATTTTGCGCGATTTCATCGCCACATAAAGTGCTAGCCCAAAGCTAACGGTTAGATTCATGAATGCAATCAACGCTAATCCCAGTGAGGCGTAGGCAACAGCTTGCCATGTCAGCATAAAATCTAAGCTAAAGCTGGCAAAACCCACAAACGCCGATGAAAATGCAATATGACGAATATCAAACGGCAAACCAAACAACACCCCTACCGCGCCCATTCCGCCTAACAAACAACCAAAATAAAAGTTACCGGCTAGCGATCCCAAATTATGTTCAATGTAATAGGCAACGCGATCTAAACGCGCAGTGCCTAATAATTTTTGCATCCATTTAACGGCACGCAAGCGTTGTGGAATTTTGTTGTAAACGGCTAAATTATCGTGATAGCCCGCGATTAAACCTGACAAAAACAAACAAACGCCGGCAATGCCCGCATAAAAAACGGCACCACTTTTTAACGGATGAATATCCGTTAGTAAATGTTGTGCTTTATCTGGTGTAATAAAATGTTCACCAGAAATGCTTAAAAACAGCCAAGAAATCAGCATAGCCGTTGGAATCGCAAAGGTGACATTACCAAAAATTGCTACGATTTGACTGCGCACTGTATTGGCAATCATGGCAATTAAATGATTCATTTCTTTGGATTTACTATCGGCCACATCAATACTGGCGGCAATAGCGGCCGCTGTCATGGCAGGCTGTTTGGTGGCTACCGTAAAATGTAAAATATGAATCAACATAAAGCCAAAACCATAATTCAGACTAAACAAAATGGCCTCTGTTAACGGTGCTAAATGCAATTTGGCCAGCAAAATCTTAATCATGCTCATGGTGGCAATCACCAAACCTGCGCCCATGGCAGAGCGCATTAAGGCAAAATATTCTTGGCGATTATTAGTAATGTAATGCTCACCAGTGCGGCTGGCATTTTCGGTTACCCTCAACGCCATCACTTCTAAATTCTCTTGCCAATGCTCACCCACATCATTTTTGTGGCATTCGCTATAAACCAACTCTTTAAACAAATGCACTTTTTCTAAGTTTGCATTCGCCTCAAGCGTGGCGGCTGATTGCTTGCTTAATATATGTAGCAGCGTTTCTAGCCGCGCAATTTGCTGCGACATACGTTGCAATAAATTGGTTAGACCAATGCTGGTACCCGTTTGCAAAGTATTGCGCCGAATTTTATTCACCACCGCCATGCATTGATCCAGCATGACCAAAATATGGTCAATATCACCCGTATTTTCGCCAAAAAATGCGGCTAATTCTTCTTGCTGGGTAATAAAAGGGGAGGTATGCTCTTCAAGCTCTGGATAATTGCGCAATAGCTCAGGCTCTAGGCCCATGGCGGCTATACGGTAAGATAGCACTTGCGAAGCGGCCACTACATTTTGCTGACAAGCAAGCTTTAACTCAGGTAACGCTTCTTCAAAACGTAAGGCATCAATCAACTCAAGCCATATTAAATCGGGCACTGCCGAAACCCAATTGGCATCGGTCGTTTTGCTAAAGAAAATCGCAAATAAATCAATTAAATAAGCGCTATCAACTGCTTCTGGCAATAATTTATGTGAAAAGCGTCTGCGCATTTCGGTAAAAAAACCGGTAAATACCGAATGCCGTGCAATTAAATAAAGCGATATTGGCTTGCGCTCACTTAATAATTGCAATATCGCATCGCGCAACAAATTCGCTTTTTCAGCATCTTGATGCAATAAATAACACAAAGCTTGAATGGATTTAACGGCCACATCCACTTGATGCGGCTTTTCTGGGCGAATATTTGCCATTAAATCGGCAATTAAACGAATGGCTAGTTGCGGATTTTCAGCATCCGCAACGTAATGGTCAAACGCGCTGGCTAACATTTAGCGTACTAAAATCGTACTATGCGAATTGGGTTTTTTGTGCATTGGTTAAATGCGGTTTTAACACTTGCAACATTTGAGAAAACACTTTTGGGTTTGCCGCCACAATATTACCCGTTGCTAACCAGCTTTCGTTACCTTCAAAATCACCCACAATACCGCCGGCTTCTTGCACAATTAAACCGCCTGCCGCAATATCCCAGCTTGATAAATTCATCTCAAAAAAGCCATCGGTATAGCCAGCCGCCACATACGCTAAATCTAGGGCGGCAGAGCCTGGGCGGCGAATACCGCTGGTGCTTTTAATCATATCTTTCAGCATATCCATATAGGTATCTAAATGCGTGAAATCTTTAAATGGAAAGCCAGTAGCAATTAATGAAGCTTGTAGTTTGCTGCGATTAGCGACGCGAATACGCTTGTCATTTAAAAACGCGCCACGACCTTTGGTGGCGGTAAACAAGTCATTTTTAATCGGATCGTAAATTACCGCTTGTGTTAGCACGCCTTTTTGCTGCAGCGCAATAGAAACGCAATACACAGGAAAATTATGCAAGAAATTAGTGGTGCCGTCTAATGGGTCAATAATCCAAATATTTTCAGATTCTTGGTTGGTATTACCACTCTCCTCACCCAAAAAACCGTGGTCTGGGTAAGCGTAGCGTAAGGTATCAATAATCGCCTGCTCAGCTGAGCGGTCAACTTCACTCACAAAATCGTTAAAGTCTTTGCTTTGAACGGTAAGCGCGCCTACATCATTAGAGCCCTTTGTGATAATACGGCCCGCTTCACGCGCGGCTTTTACTGCATTGATTAGCATTGGATGCATGTTTGTTATCTTTACTTAAAGTCAAAAATTCGATAATTGCGATGGCAAATCGCGGCGTTGCAAAATTGAATAACACTTTGCCGTACATTACGTACTGTCTGCAATGTTATTCAATTTTACGCCTTGCGCTTTATCCACCACAATCACCGACTTTTAGCCATGTGCATATTGAAAGTTGTAGTGAAAATCAGCGGAAAACAATTTTAAAGAGCTGTTAAAATGCTATTTTAGCATTAATAGGCTTATACCCAAATTGTCAAACTCAATTATTCCAAGTAGCGCACCTGAAAATATAAGCGCAGTTTCAGATAACTCAAGCCGTATTTTCGACAATATTCGCGTTGTGTTATGCCAAACCAGCCATCCAGGCAATATTGGCTCTGCCGCGCGCGCCATGAAAACCATGGGTTTAAAACATTTATATTTAGTTAAGCCAGACAAATTCCCTGATGCGCATGCAACCGCATTATCGACTGGTGCGGCTGATTTACTAGAGCGCGCGATTGTGACGGGAACCTTGAGCGAAGCGCTAACTGGCTGCGCTTTTGCAGTGGGAATGAGTGCCAGAAAACGCTATTTATCGCACGAAACCGTTGGCGCACGCACCGCCGCGATTGAAGCCAGCAAAATTGCTGTTAAACAGCCAATTGCTTTTGTGTTTGGCACAGAAATGAGCGGCTTAAGCAATGCCGAATTAGACTGCTGCCAAATGCTGGCGATGATTCCAGCAAACCCAGAATATTCATCGCTAAACCTAGCCGCCGCCGTACAAGTGATGTGTTATGAACTAAGAATGGCGATTTTGGATGGCGTTATTAACGCGCCAGAAGCCACCGAACTGGCCACCAACGATGCATTAGAAGGCTTTTATGCTCACCTAGAACAAACCCTACTGCACATTGGCTACCTAAACCCCGCCGCACCTAAAAAATTAAATGAACGCATGCGCCGAATCTACGCGCGGGCAAAATTGGAAAAAGAGGAAGTTAATTTGTTAAGAGGCGTTTTAACGTTGACGATGGAGCCTAGAAAACATAATAAATACTAACGCTAACAACTTTTTATTAAACCAAATGAAATATTCTTGTTAATTACTATCAAAATCAAGCTTCATTTTTGAAGTATCATCCGAATCTTAGCTCTTAAGTCTTTATTTATTATTTTGTGACTTAGCTTGATAATGAAATAGGTATCTATAAAATCTATCTTGTGTAAGTGTGCTTTTGAGCTTAAATTAAATTCGGCAATAATTGACCTTGCTTTGCAATAAAACTTACTCTGATTAGCGTGACTTAAGCTCTAACTTTTATGCCATCCACCGTGGAACAGGTCATATAAAAAACGCTCTCGCAATGTTGAATCCATTGACTCGGAGAAAAAATGATTTTCATCATGTCCACCCAACAAATATTTATTCAATACTTCTTTGGTTGGCATGATATCAAAATTGAATAACTTCATTGCTTGTTTGTTTATAACAAAGAAATAAGTTGAAACCCAAGAGTTAAATTTTATTTCGTTAAATATGAAATCTCTCCCTGTAGAATGCACATCTCCGGCTATTTTTGGCTTGTTTGAATTCAAAGCTAAATTGCAACATACCGAAAGAATTAACGTGTGAAAAAATGTATACACTCTGTGATGACAAATCGTGTCGTTGCAGTATACATAACCTGCATC
>JAYWCF010000178.1:0-4990 GCA_043780715.1 Methylotenera sp.
GTGGATTTGGCTGTATTGTTATCAATCGTTTCTTCTTTAAAAAACAAGCCACTAGATAACAAACTTATTGTGTTTGGTGAGGTTGGTTTGGCTGGTGAAGTGCGCCCTGTGCAGGGCGGCCAAATGCGCCTAAAAGAGGCGGCAAAATTGGGGTTTACCAAAGCCATTGTGCCAAAAGCCAACGCGCCAAAATCCAAAATTGCCGGGCTAGAAGTGGTTGCGGTAGAGCGTTTAGAGCAAGCTTTAAATCAACTGCGCAACAGCTAATTTAAAAAGCAATTTTCAAACTCTAGATTTACTCAAATCTAAACTATTTCATAATCCAGCCTATTTTAAAATCTAGATTATTTCAATATCAAGTGCGCGCAAGCCAAGCCGCTCCTTACCGCGCCTTCAATGGTGGCAGGGTAATCCGCATAAGTGTAATCGCCCGCTAAATACAAATGTTGATAAGGCGTTAGGTTAGCAGGCCTTGGTAAATTAACGGTGCAAGAAATAGTAGCGCGCTTTTCGGCAATGACTTTATGCCAAAGTGGTTTGGGCAAATTGGGGATTACGTGGTGTAACTCTTGCGCCACTTTCAGTGCCAGCATATCTTGCGTGAGTTTTTGATGCTTGCCTTGTGCGCTAATTACAACCGCAATTAAGCCATCTTGGCCGCACAATTGACCGCGATCAAATGCCCACTGACTAGTTGAATCGATTAAGCCAAGCATGGGTTGCGCTAATGTAATGTGGCTTGGGTATTGCAGATAAATGGTATAAATTGGCTGGTCTTGATATTGAGCCGTTTGCGATTTTATGAAGTCCAGTTTCGGCAAATCAACCGTTAATTCTTTTAATGTTTTGGCCGGCGTAGCAACAATTACATGGCTAAATTCATGCGTTTCTAAACGGGTAGAAACATCAAAGCCATGTTCAGACTCTTTAATGCTGCGTATGCGCTTGTTGGTGAATAAATTCACTTCTTTTTCTTGCAAATAGCGTGTAATCGGCGTGGATAAAATCTGCGATAAATCCAACTTGGGGATTAAAAAATCGCTATCGGTTTTGTTATGCCTAAACGCATCACCCATTACATTTAAAAACACTTTGCTGCTGGCTGATTCAATCGGCGTATTCAAAGCTGCTAAGCATAATGGCTCCCACAGCACATTAATGGTATGGTGCGATTGTCCATTTTTAAGCAAGAAATTATTTAATGGCTCATCGTCTGTTAAGCGATAGCTGATTCTTTTAAGCCTAGCCATAAATGAAATGGTCGAAATGCGTTCAATAAAGCCCAAGCCTTGGCAACCTAAAAAACCGAATAGCTGATTGATAGGGTGCGGCAGGAAATTATCGCAATTGAGCTTAAAGCCTTGCTTGTTGTGGCCGGAAAGCATATGAAGCGCTAAAGGCAAGCGCTTAAAAGCCGTTTTTTCATCAACGCCCACTTTAGCTAACAACTTAAGTGTTTCTTGATAAGCACCTAATAAAATGTGTTGGCCGTTATCGACCTGAAAAGTTTGGCTATTAAATTCAATACCAACACTTCGTGCCCGCCCGCCAAAATGAGGCCCCGCTTCAAACAGTGAGGTTTTTAGGCCTTGGTCGGCCAGTGCAGAAGCGGCTGCTAAGCCTGCTATGCCACCACCAATAATCGCTATGTGCATTTTATTTTTTTTCACTGTTTTTTTCATAGCCTAACCTCTTATTTTTAGTGTTAACTCCAAGATTGCTTAAACCATACTGCGTAAACTAACCATAATTTTCTAAATCCGCCCAAGGAAATGCGCGCATTTAATACTTTTTGTGCGCCATCTTGCAAAATTTCGCGCAGTAAAGTGCGGTAAATCGCCGCCATCATTAAGCCAGTGCGCTGCTGTTTGGCATCTTCACGCGGCAATTCGCGCAAGGCTTTATCATAATAAGTTTCGGCGCGCTCAATTTGAAACTCCATTAACTCTTTAACTTGCGCTGATTCGCGGCTCTGTAAAATATCTTCTTCAGAAACATTGGCCTTTTTTAATTCGTCCAGCGGCAAGTAAATACGGCCACGGCGCGCATCTTCACCTACGTCACGAATAATATTAGTCAGCTGAAACGCCATGCCTAAATCGTGCGCATATTTTAAGGTTTGGCGATTTTTAAAGCCAAAAATTTGCGCCGATAACAAACCAACCACGCTAGCCACGCGGTAGCAATACAATTGTAATTGCTTAAAATCTTCATAGCGATTGAATTTTAAATCCATTTCCATGCCATCAATAATCTCTAAAAAATGCTCTTTAGCCAGATTAAATGGCGTAATAAATGGCTGTAAGGCTTTAGTTACCGGGTGTTGAGGTGTATTGGCATACAAATTATTAATTTCGGTTTTCCACCAATTAAGCTTGGTTTGCGCCACATTAAAATCGGTGCATTCATCCACTACATCATCTACTTCGCGGCAAAATGCATACAGGGCTACCATGGCATGGCGTTGAGTTTTGGGTAGAAAAATAAAACTAAGGGTAAAGCTTGAGCCACTTTGAGCAGCTTTTTGTTGGCAATATTGCTGTGGCGTCATGAATGTAGAAATCTGAAAAGTAAGTGAAATATTAGGTGAGTAACGCTTTTAGCAAAATCAGCGGCCAATCCCAAGCTTTTAGGTGTGGCCTGTGTTTAAAAATGTCACCTTGAACATTTTTTAATTTATATAAAATGCGGTCGCCACCGCCAATAATCATGCGCATTTCTAAGCCAATTCGGCCGGGCAGAATATGTTCTAGAGGCTTGCCGGCATCTAACATTTTTTGGGCGCGATCAATATTAAACAGCATAAACCGCTCCCAATTTCTATTGACATGCTGGCTGGCGATTTGTGCCTCAGTCACGCCAAATTCGCGCATTTCATCTTGGCATAAATAAATACGGCTGCGATGAAAATCATTTTCAAAATCAATGGCAATATCTTGGTAAAAATTTATCAGCTGCAAAGCCGTGCACACTTGATTGGAATAGATTAAGTTTTCTGGCGTGGCTTTACCAAATAAGTGCAACAATAAAGCGCCTATTGGGTTGGCAGAGCGACGGCAGTAGTCCAATAGCTCAAAAAAATTGCTATAACGCGTTTTAGTCACGTCTTGACCAAACGCATCCAGCAAATCGTAAAATGGCGCTAGCGGCAGATTGTATTCACGCACCATATCGCCAAATTCGGTAAAAAAAGGTGATTTTGTTTTGCTATTGGCTTGAATTAAATCGAGTTGGTCTTTAAAGCCGTGAAGATTAGCAAGCCTTGTGGCGGGGCGATGATTACCTTCATCGGCAAAATCATCAGCCTGCCGCGCAAAGGTGTAAATAAGCGCGATTGGATGACGCAAGCGCTTGGGCAAAAAGTGTGAGGCGACAGGAAAATTTTCGTAATGTGACTGTGAGGCTTCTAAGCTATCAGCCAAACTATCTTTCATTAGGTCAATTGTCTTGTCGTTTGTATTCATAGCGCAAAGTATGCCATAAAACCGCGTAATCCTACAGCGCAAGCCGCTATCATGCGCTACAATAATCGCAAATAATACTGCTTATAGGTTAGGTTTTTATGTTGGGAATAATTGGTGGTACAGGTTTAACGCAATTGGATAATTTAACCGTTATCAGGCGCCAAATTGCACGCACGCCTTATGGCGAATCATCACAGCCGCTTATTTTTGGCGAAATTGCCGGTGAGGAAGTGGTGTTTTTAGCGCGACACGGCGGCGGACATACTATTCCACCGCATGCGGTGAATTATCGCGCCAATATTTGGGCGCTGCATTCTGTTGGTGTAACGCATTTACTGGCTGTTGCAACGGTTGGCGGAATTAGCAACGAATTAAAAGCAGGCGATATTGTATTGCCGAATCAAATTTTAGATTACACGCATGGCCGCAAAAATACCTATCACGATGGTATTGAATTGCCTGTTAAACACATCGATTTCACAGAGCCGTACTCCAATTTAATGCGTCAATTATGCAAGCAAGCGGCCATGAATATTAATCAAGCCTTGCACGATGGTGGCGTGTACGCTTGCGTGCAAGGCCCAAGGCTAGAAACGGCGGCTGAAATTAATCGTTTAGAGCGCGATGGTGCGACCTTAGTTGGCATGACTGGCATGCCAGAGGCGGTTTTAGCGCGTGAGCTTGGTTTGCAATATGCGGCCATTTGCCCAATAGCCAATCAGGCCGCAGGGCGGGGCGATAGCGCCAATGGTATTCATTATGAAGAGGTGATTACGACTTTAGATTTAACAATGATTAAAGTGCGCGCCTTAATTGAAGAAACAGTACGCGTACATCACGCCAATTAATTAGGTCAATTTAAAAATGGCAATCAAAACAGTTTTACGCATGGGCGACCCCATTTTGCTACAACAAGCATTGCCTGTTGAGCAATTTAATACGCCTGAATTGCATGCCTTAATACAAGATATGCAAGACACTATGGAATATATGGTAGGCGCTGGTATTGCTGCGCCGCAGATTGGTGTGAGCCTACAAGTGGTTATTTTTGGCGTTGGCAGCAACCCAAGATACCCAGATGCGGAACAAGTGCCTTATACCGTTTTAATTAATCCGGTGTTAACGCCCATTCAAGATGAAATGGAAGATGGCTGGGAAGGTTGTTTGTCTGTTCCAGGCATGCGCGGCATCGTTCCAAGACATACACGTTTGCATTACACAGGTTTTGATCAGTTTGGAAACCCCATAGACCGACTAGTCAGCGGCTTCCACGCCAGAGTGGTTCAGCACGAATGTGACCACTTAATCGGTGTCTTATACCCCATGCGCATCAAAAACTTAAAAGATTTTGGCTTTACTGACATACTTTTTCCAAATCAGGATATTCAAGACGACTAATTGTTTGCTATAATGCGGTCTTTCGCGAATAACACATCGTTATTGGCCAATAAATCGGAAGAGTGGCAGAGCGGTTTAATGCTACAGTCTTGAAAACTGTCGTGGGTGCGAGCCCACCGTGAGTTCGA
>JAYWCF010000179.1:0-4965 GCA_043780715.1 Methylotenera sp.
CAAAAATTTTGATTCAAGCTCAATCGATGCCAATGAATTAGAAGTGGTTCAGCAGTTAATTGCGCAGCTAGATGTGTTGCGCGAGCTGTGGGATAGCGTATCGAATACCATTGATTTTAATAAGGTGAACGCAAACGCCAGCCTTGCGCGAGTGCATATTGATAACGTGTTAATGACCAAGTTTTCGGACACATTAACCAGCAGCAAAGCGTTAACCAATCAGCTAAGCCAAGTGGTGGTAATTGACCTGTATGCCGCATTACAGCAAGCCAGTAACACCTTGCGCGATGATGAAACCAAAGTGAACCACGCGGCGCTGATTGAAATTGCAGCGGCGCTTAATTTACTGGAAACATCGTTAAATAATTACCAACAGCTTGATGCTGATAGAGTGCAAAAACTACTATCAGAAATGCGCCGTTTAGAGGCGATTTCATCTGGCGAAAGTTATGACAAGCTTGAAAACGAACGTGCTGGCGAACTAGATAAAGATACCGTTAAAGCGGTTGTTACGCAGATTAAAGAAGCGCTTAAAACGGTTGAGCAAGCGTTGGATAGTTTCTTCCGTCAGCCTGCTGAAAAAGCGCCGCTGGCATTAACCGCCAAACCATTAAAACAAATTGCCGCTGTTTTTGAAATGCTGGGCTTGCCAACACCAAACGCCATTATCAAAATCAGTAATCAGTTTGTAGAGTTATTTCAAACGCCTGCTTATGAGGCTAATCAATCACAGTTTGAATTAGTGGCTGAAAGCATCAGTATGGTTGGCTTGTACACGGATGAAATGCCAAAAACGCGGCCTGAATCTGAGCAAGCTTTAGAGTTGGCGGTAACGCGTTTAAATGCGGCATTGCAAGAGGCTGGAATTGCGCCAAATTTGGAATCCATTGAAGATTCTGTAGCAGACGGCGTAACAGCAGAACTACTGCCAGTGCGTGAGGACTTTGCACAGAATGCGGCAACATCTGTGCCAATAGTAGCCAATGCTGATGACATTAAAGTAATTGATCAAGCGTTTGATGCCGAGCTGTTGGATATCTATTTAACCGAAGCCGAAGAAGTGCTGGCGCATATCGCGCAAAATTGCCAAGCCTTGCGCGTTAATGCTACCGATAGCGAAGCGTTGATTGAAGTAAGGCGTAGTTACCACACATTAAAAGGCAGTGGCCGCACTGTAGGTTTGAATACAATGGGCGATATTGCTGGGCAAGTAGAGCAATTTTTAAACGGTGTATTGGATAAAAAAACAACATTGTCAGCGCCGCAAATTGCTGGCATTGAGCAAATGAACGCTGCTTTTGCTGGTTGGGCATCCGAATTACGTGCCAATAACCAAGCCGAAGTGAATCAAACGGCGTGGTCGGCACATGCTGCCGCGTTATCAATGCAATCGCCTGAAACCACAGTAGCGCAATCGGCAACAGTTGAAAATACCAAACCAGAATCAACAGCCAAAAAAGTTAAAAAGCCAGAACCACAAGTGCTGATTGGCGGAACGCGCAAAATGAGCCGTGCGTTTTACGATATTTTTGTTAAAGAAAGTATGCAAAATATCACTACCATTTAGCAAGATGTGGGCAAATTGCTAGCAGATACTCAATTAACACCTTCTGCGGCAGCGAAAATGGCCACGCATACATTAGGCAGCAACGCGCTTGCAGCAGGATTTAAGCCGATGGGTGAGCTAGGCCGCGCATTAGAAGCATGGTTGGATGAAGCGCAAAATTGGACGCCACAGCACACCAGCCTATATGACAGCGCGGCTAAATCGCTATCGGCCATGTGGGTAAAAGTTTCTGAGCTACGCAATCCGCGTTCAGCAAGGGCGCTTATTCAAGTGTTAAATGAAGCGACTGAGCAAGCCAAACAGCACCAAGCGTTAACCGCTAGTTTTGATGAAACAACGCAAGTTGTTGAAGAAATTACCTTTACTTTGCCAAGCGAAGTTGATGAGCAAGCATTAGCACCAACGCTTGAAATGCTTGATCTACCAGCTTCTAATGATGCGCTAGTAGAAGCCAGTGACAACGGATTTGCCGAAATTAGTAGTGATGACTATGAAGTGGTGTTGGCTACTGAAAGCAAAACCTACAGCAATGCAGCCAATGATAATCCTGAGCAATTAGGTGAATTTAATAACTTAAATAAAACACAGGTTGATCAAGAATTACTCACTATGTTTATTGAAGAAGCGCGTGAAATTCTGCCAGAAATTGGGACCGAATTGCGCGCTTGGCGTGTGCATCCTCAACAATCTGAACACCCAGATGCCCTGCAACGTTCCTTGCATACCTTAAAAGGTAGCGCGCGCATGGCAGGTCAATCTGGGCTTGGTGATGCTGTGCATGAGATGGAAGATTTGGTAATTCGCTCATTAAAACGTAAAGCGGCAGATATTGATTTTGATAGTATGTTTGTCGATTTAGATAAAATTGGCGGCTTTTTTGAGCAGGCAATCGAAAGTACACCAGCAGCCACTATTAACGTTATTAAAAAGCCAGATGCCGCATTATCAGGCCGCGCAACGGACCGCAAAGCGCAGTTCTTGCGCATGCGTGCTGATACGCTAGACCGATTAATTAACGATGCCGGTGAAATTTCAATTATCCGTTCACGCATGGATAGAGAGATTCGTGGCGTTAAGCAGTCTTCTACCGATTTAACCGAAAGCGTGACGCGCTTGCGTAATTATTTACGTGAGCTTGAAATTGAAGCCGAAACGCAATTGCAATCGCGTTTAAGCATTTTGCAAGAAACCAACGATAACTTTGACCCGCTGGAATTTGATCGATTTACACGTTTGCAAGAATTAACGCGCATGATTGCGGAAAGCGTGAACGACGTGGCGACCATTCAGCATGGTTTGCTAACCAATTTAGGTCAATCGGAAGCCGCGTTACAACAGCAAAACCGCATGAATCGCGATTTGCAACAAACCCTGCTTGGCGTGCGTATGTTGCCTTTTCAGCAAATTGCAGAACGCCTGCAGCGTATTGTGCGCCAAACCGCGCGTGAGCTTAAAAAGTCAGTCGATTTAGTGATTGAAGGTGAAACAACCGAAATTGACCGCAGTGTGCTAGATAAATTAGGCGCGCCATTAGAGCATTTGCTACGCAATGCAGTGGCGCATGGTTTAGAGCTGCCCGCTGAGCGTAAAAATAAAGGTAAGCCAGAAATCGGCACCATTACCCTAAAAGTACGCCAAGAAAATGATGAGATTCATATTACGGTAAGCGATGATGGCGCTGGTATTGATTTGGGGCGCGTTAAAGAAAAAGCCATTAATAATCATTTAATCGATGCCGATGCAGAAATAACAGATCAAGCGTTAATGTCGATTATTTTTGAATCTGGTTTTTCTACCGCAGAAAAAATATCACAAATTGCTGGCCGTGGTGTGGGTTTAGATGTGGTGCGAAACGATATTAGTGGCTTGGGCGGACGTGTTGATTTAAACAGCGAATTTGGCACAGGTACGGTATTTAGCGTGCATTTGCCAGTAACATTAACTGTGGCGCAAGTGTTAGCCGTGCGCTCAGGCGCCACCGTTTATGCGTTGCCAGTGGGTATGATTGAGCAAGCGCAAAAAATTAAACGTCAAGATTTAGTGAATGCCTACAGCGCGGGTGAAATTACTTGGGCCGATAAAAAATACCCGATTCATTTCTTATCTAAGTTATTGGATCATGAAGAGCATCAACCCGAAGACCATGCGTACTCATCTGTATTATTACTGCGCAGTGGTTCATACAATACCGCTTTGCATATTGATGAAGTGATTGGCAACCAAGAGGCGGTAATGAAGCCAATTGGCGCCCAGCTTGCGCGCGTACCTGGAATTGTGGGCGCGACCGTTTCTGGTGATGGCAGCATTATGTTGATTATTAACCCAGTGCAATTGGCCAATCGTGAAATACTATCGGCCGGCCATGTGACAGTTAAAGCGCCACAAAAAGCGATCAACATTACCTCTAAGCCGCGTGCTTTGGTGGTAGATGATTCACTTACCATGCGTAAAGTATTGGGCCGCTTGTTAGAGCGTGAAGGTTATGAAGTGCTAATCGCAAAAGACGGTATGGATGCCATGCAGGTATTGCAAGACGTAACGCCTGACATTATCTTAACCGACATTGAAATGCCACGCATGGATGGTTTTGGTTTGGCGCGAAATATTCGTGATGATGCGCGTACAGCAAAAACGCCATTGATTATGATTAGCTCGCGCACGGCTGATAAGCATCAAAATTTGGCTAAAGAAATTGGTGTAGATGCCTTCTTTGGTAAGCCTGTGCACGATGAGGAGTTGATTAATAAAGTGAATGAGTTGCTGGCAAAACAGCAAACTAAGCACTAATTTATATCAAATCTAAAGCCTAAAAAACCACTAAATGCTAGTGGTTTTTTTGCTTTTAAGGCGCAATATTTTGCATCAATTTGTTAAGTGAGCGAGTAAAATATCGACATGCAAGATGAAGCCAATAAGCCCTTAGAAAACACCCAACAAACGCCACTGCAGTTTGTGCATTTGCGCTGTCACAGTGAATATTCGATTGTGGATGGCATTGTACGCATTGATGATTATATTGATGCCGCCAGCAAAGACGCCATGCCAGCGCTTGGACTAACCGATTTAAGCAATTTATTTGGCGCTATTAAGTTTTATAAAGCGGCGCGTGGCAAAGGCATTAAGCCAATTGTTGGCTGCGATATTTGGCTAGAAAATGCTAAAAATCGCGATCAAGCGCATCGCTTATTATTATTGGTACAAAACAAAACCGGTTATCGTCAGCTTTGCGGCTTATTAAGTCGCGCCTATTTAGAAAACCAATATCGCGGCCGCGCCGAAATTAAGCAGGAATGGCTGCAAAATACAGAAGGCCTATTGTTGCTTTCTGGCAATGTGCAAAGCGATATTGGCGCCGCATTAAGTGCTGGTAATTCGGCGCTGGCAACGCAACTCACCCA
>JAYWCF010000180.1:0-4959 GCA_043780715.1 Methylotenera sp.
CTTGCCCAATTAAGTGCTTCAATATTTAAAAACTGTTCGATTTCTGCCGCCAATTTTGGCAACACTGGTTTTAAATACAGCGTTAGCAATCTAAACATTTCTAGCGCGTCAGAACAAACTTGCTGTAAGGCCGCATCTTGGCCCTCTTGTTTTGCCATCACCCAAGGTGCGCGTTCAGCCACAAAACCATTTGCCAAATCGCTTAAACGCATAATTTCGCGCAATGCACGGCCATAATCGCGCGCTGTGTAAGCATCTGCAATGGTTTGAGCGGCCAATTTCAATTCCGCGATTACTGAATTGTTAGGCGATGGATTAAGTTTGCCAGCAAAACGTTTGTTGATAAAACCAGCGGTGCGGCTAGCAATATTGATGTATTTACCCACCAAATCACTATTCACGCGCGCTACAAAGTCCTCTAAATTTAGATCGATATCTTCCATGGTGCTATTGAGTTTAGCCGCATAGTAATAACGCAAATATTCAGGATTTTTAATATGCTCTAGATAGCTACGCGCGGTGATAAAAGTACCGCGCGATTTGCTCATTTTTTCACCATTGACGGTTAAAAAACCATGCGCGAAAATTTGTGTCGGTTTGCGGTGACCGCTAAATTCAAGCGTTGCAGGCCAGAAAAGCGCGTGGAAATATAAAATATCTTTGCCAATAAAATGGTACAGCTCCGTACTGGAATCTTTATTCCAGTATTCGTCAAAATCTAAGCCTTTCATTTCACAAAGCTTTTTAAAGCTAGCCATATAGCCAATTGGCGCATCTAACCATACATAAAAATATTTGCCTGGCGCATCTGGAATCTCAAATCCAAAATATGGCGCATCGCGCGAAATATCCCAGTCATTCAAGCCATTCTCAAACCACTCGCCCATTTTATTGGCGGCTTCGCCCTGCAAGGTGCCAGAACGTGTCCAGTCTTTTAAAAACGCTTCACATTCTGAAAGTTTGAAGAAGTAATGTTCGGTTTCCTTGCGTATTGGTGCCGCACCAGAAACGGCTGAATAGGCATTAATCAATTCAGTCGGGTTGTATGTTGCGCCACAAACTTCACAGTTATCGCCGTATTGGTCTTTTGCATGACATTTCGGGCATTCGCCTTTGATAAAGCGGTCCGGCAAAAACATATTTTTAACAGGGTCAAAAAACTGCTCAATGGTTTTAGTCGCAATTTTTCCGTTGGCTTTTAATTTGCGGTAAATGGTTTGCGATAGCTCTTTATTTTCGGGCGCGTTGGTTGAGTAGTAATTATCAAACTGTACCAAAAATTCTTTAAAGTCGGCGCTATGCTCTTTATGCACATTGGCAATCAAGGCTTCAGGCGTAATGCCCTCTTTTTCGGCGCGCAGCATAATCGGCGTGCCATGCGTGTCATCGGCACACACATAATGCACGGTATGGCCCTGCATTTTTTGAAAGCGCACCCAAATATCGGTTTGAATATATTCCACCAAATGGCCTAGATGAATACTGCCGTTGGCATAGGGTAAGGCAGAAGTAACCAGGATTTTGCGTGCCATAAATTGCTTTAAATTGAGGTAAAACGCTATTTTAGCAAATTAAGCAGGCTTTCGCTTTAAGCATTCGCGCTTAATACATGCGCTTGCGCTAAAATAATGTTTTTAAGATTAAGTAAAATTCACAATCATGGCAATCAACGAATCAGACATCCAAAACGCGCTTAAAACGCTTATCGATCCAAACACTGGCAAAGATTTTATTACTAGCAAATCGGCTAAAAATATTCAAATCAATGCAGATAAAATTAGCCTGGATATTGTATTGGGCTACCCAGCTAAAAGCGTGATGGCAGATGTGCAGGCGCTAGTCGTTCAGCATCTTAAAACGCTGGCTGGTGTAAGTGAGGTGACTGTGAATATTGGCAGCCGTATCGTTGCGCATAAGGTGCAGCAAGGCGTCAATTTACTGCCAAATGTCAAAAACATTATCGCGGTAGCATCAGGCAAAGGCGGTGTGGGCAAATCTACAACGTCCGTTAACTTGGCTTTAGCTTTGGCGGCAGAAGGCGCCACAGTTGGGCTATTAGATGCCGATATTTACGGCCCTAGCCAACCGCAAATGTTAGGCATTAGCGGCCGCCCAGAAAGCACCGACGGCAAAAGCATGCAGCCTATGCTGGCGCACGGCATTCAAGCCATGAGTATTGGATTTTTGGTGGATATTGATACGCCAATGGTATGGCGCGGGCCAATGGTGACGGGCGCGCTAGAGCAACTGCTGCGTGATACCAAATGGAATGATTTGGACTATTTGGTGATTGATTTACCGCCTGGCACTGGCGATATTCAACTGACTTTAGCGCAAAAAATCCCTGTAACGGGCGCGATTATTGTGACCACACCACAGGATATTGCCTTGCTGGATGCCAGACGCGGCTTGAAAATGTTTGAAAAAGTGAATATTCCTATATTGGGCATTGTAGAAAACATGAGCACGCATATTTGCAGCAATTGCGGCCATGAGGAGCATATTTTTGGCGCTGGTGGCGGTGCCCAAATGTGCGCCGACTACAACGTGGACTTATTAGGCTCACTGCCCTTAGATATCAGCATCCGCGAACAAACGGACAGCGGCAAGCCAACTGTAATCAACACGCCTGATTCCAAAATCGCTAATATCTACAAAGAAATCGCGCGCAAAGCCGCCATTAAAATCGCCAATGCCAGCTTAGACCACAGCAGCAAGTTTCCTAATATTGTGATTCAGAATACTTAAGGGAAAGATAATGCCAAAAATTTTACTTTTTTCCACATTGTTCACAGCACTATTTCTTAGTAGTTGCAGCAATGACGAGGCGAAAAAAGAGAATAAATTGCTTAGTATAGAAATTACGCAAGCTTTACTTAGAGAAAAATTTGACTATCTTGATTTGTCGGTTTTATCAAAAACCGACTGGGATAGAGTATGTTTAATTGCTCCTTATGCATTACGTGAACACATACAAAAACAAATTGGCTTTACGTGGGATGGTTTTTCTAATACAGGCATTGGTAATGATAGTGTTGTATCGCTTTTGTTTATAAAAGATAAAACTGTAGTTGAGTTTGTTGTGCACCCAAGATACGAAGGTGACTTTTTAGGCTCCCATGCCTGCATATCAAGAGAAAATGCAAAATTTGTGAAGTTAGAAGAAAAAGATAATTGGGTAAAACTTGTTCAAAAAATGAGCAACTAAACAAGTTAAACAGTTTATTTAAAAATAAGTAAGTTGCAAATTTATGACTCTGCCACTCAATTTCCACAAGGCGCTCAGAGTGTCGATAGTGATTAGTTTAAATCCAACCCAAAACAGTAAACATCTACGCCGTTTGCGGGCGCAATTAAAGTCGCAGGGATTTTCACACCCTTACGCCAATTGTCCACAGCCTCTTGCTTGCCTGCGCCCGTCACTAAAAACAGCACTTCATGCGTATTATTTAAACGATTTTGCGACATGGTCACACGGTCAGCAGGCGGTTTTGGTGCATCAAAAACTGGCACTACATCGGCGCTATTATCTACAACTTGATTAGGGAACAGGCTGGCGGTATGACCATCTTCACCCAAACCTAAAATCACCAAATCAAACGCACGCACGCCGTTTAGCGTTTTTGCATAGGCTTTCGCGCCTTCTACATTGCCCAATTCCGTTGGAATATCATGAATCTGGCTTTGTGGAATCGCCACATGATTTAACCAGACATCGCGTGCCATTTTGCTATTGCGATCGACATGGTCTACTGGCAAGCAACGGTCATCATTATGAAAAACATACCAATTGGCCCAATCGGCTTTTTGCTGGCTTAATAATTGATACACGCTTTTTGGTGTGCTGCCGCCTGCTAATACAATCAAGAAGCTTCCATGCTGATTAATGGCTTCTTCTGCGGCAGCTAAAATACGCGCTACAGCGGCTTGGTTAATAGCATCTTGCGATTGAAAAGTATGCCAGCGCGTGTTTGAAACTGATGTGCTTTGTGTCATAAAACCCTATAAAACCTTTTAAAAAATAATGGCGACATGTGATTGGCTGCAGCCTAATATTTGAGAACTGCTACTGCATTTGCTATAATTATACTTAACTCAATTAGATAATTCTTCAACAATTATTATTTTTTGTTTTCACCACATCCACAAGATGGGTGCTTTTATTATCCTCACATCATAGGAAAAACAGCATGAAATTAGCAATGATCGGCTTAGGTAAAATGGGCGGCAACATGGCTGCGCGTTTATTACGTCACAAAATTGAAGTCGTTGGCTTTGATTTCAACACAGAATTCGTCAACACTCTAGCTAAAACTGAAGGCATGATTGCCGCTAGCTCAGTAGTAGATGCTGTTAGCAAATTAGAAGGACAAAAAATTGTTTGGTTAATGTTGCCAGCGGGCGAAATTACCGAAAATCAAATTAAAGATTTAATTCCGCTATTAAACAAAGGCGATATTATCGTCGATGGCGGTAATTCAAACTACAAGCACAGTCAACGTCGCGGCGCTATGTTAGCCGAACTTGGCATTGGCTTTATTGATTGCGGTACTTCTGGCGGCGTTTGGGGTTTAGATAACGGCTACTGCTTAATGTACGGCGGCGACAAACAATTTGCCGATGTATTAACACCCTACGCGCAAGCATTAACTCACGCCGACCGCGGTTGGGCACACGTTGGCCCAGTTGGCTCTGGTCACTTCACCAAAATGCTACACAATGGTATTGAATACGGCATGATGCAAGCATTTGCTGAAGGTTTGGACTTATTAAAAGGTAAAGAAGAATTCAATTTAGACTTAGCGCAAATTACCGAATTATGGCGCCATGGCTCAGTTGTGCGTAGCTGGTTGCTAGATTTAACAGCTGAAGCACTTAAAAATGATCAGGATTTAGATTCAATCGCTCCTTATGTGGCAGATTCTGGTGAAGGTCGCTGGACAGTAGTGGAAGCGGTTG
>JAYWCF010000181.1:0-12935 GCA_043780715.1 Methylotenera sp.
AATGCCATCTAAATCGCTCAGCTTAATATTGGCGCTATCCAACAACACTTGAATTTGCGGCAATACCAATTGCGACGATGCCGAACCAGCGGCTTGGTAATGCGTAAAAATTTCATCACCCAGCTTTAATGCCAGTGATAAAAATTCGGTAGAAGTGTCTAGTGCCAGTAAATTCATGCTGTATAAATTGATTTAATCAGCCGCTATTTTACCGCGCAATTGCTTCACGTTGCTGCGAATTGTCTTGCCTTCTAATCGCCGTTGTTTTGAGCCATAACTCGGCTTAGTGGCGTAGCGCGTTGGTTTCACTTGGTTTGCGGCATTCACAATTTCATGCAAACGCTTAATCGCATCCTTTTTATTCGCCTCTTGCGTACGATATTGCTGCGCTTTTAATATCAGCACACCTTCATCGGTAATGCGATTATCTTTGCTATGCATTAACTTTTCTTTTAACCAATCACTCAAACTGCTAGCAACAATATCAAAACGCAGATGAATCGCACTAGAAACCTTATTCACATTCTGCCCACCCGCTCCTTGCGCGCGGATGGCGGTGAGTTCATATTCAGATTCTGCAATAACAATCATGCTATTTATAACGCACTGGCAAAAAACGCTTCAACATCTGCCAACAATTTAGTGCGTTTAAACGGCGGCAAGCTTTGCCAGATTCGTTTACCATAAGGCTTTGTAATCAAGCGCGGGTCGCAAATCACTAGCACGCCCCTATCCGTTTCATCGCGAATCAATCGACCTGCACCTTGTTTTAAGGTAATCACCGAATACGGCAGTTGATATTCCATAAACGCGTTTTTGCCTTCTTGATTCATCTTGTCGATTCGCGCAGAAAGTACCGGGTCATCTGGCGGGGCGAATGGTAGTTTGTCGATAATCACGACCGAAAGTGCTTCACCACGCACATCTACGCCTTCCCAAAAACTTTGGCTACCAACTAATACCGCGTTGCCATGCGCGCGAAAGCGGTCTAATAATTCGGTGCGCGTACTTTCACCTTGCATCAATAAAGGGTATTCCATGCCAGCGCTGGCAAAGGCATCTTTTAACAGCGCATGCACTTCGCGCATGGCTTTTAGCGATGTGCACAGCACAAACGCGCGGCCTTGGCTGGCTTGGATGACAGGCAAACTGACTGCCGCTACCGCTGCTGCATACGCACTATTATTGGGATCTGGCATATTGGGCGGGGCATATAGTAAGGCTTGATTGTTATAATCAAACGGGCTTTCCCAAAAGCCTGTTTCGGCATCATGCAAACCCATTTGCGCAATGTAATGGCTAAAATCACTTTTTACCGCCAGCGTTGCCGAAGTAAAAATCCAAGCGCGTGGTTGCGCATTTAATTGCTTGCTAAAGCCATCTGCCACACTTAGCGGCGTGGCATGTAATTGCACAGATTGCGTAAACACCTCTACCCAGCGCACCAAATTAGTATTGGTCGCTTTAATCCAACTGCCCAATTGCCCGCTTAATGCCTCACCGCGCTGCCAACATTTTTCCAGCATGGGGTCGCGCGCGGCTTGGCTTTCTAGTATTTTATTTAAATCGTTCAACATGGCATGCATATCAGCAAAAGCCGATTCAAATTCTTTGAGCGCCAAGGCTTTTTGCACAGGCATGCGTGAGCCTTCAAACTGAAACACCAGCCTAAAATCTTTGCAGGCTTTTTCTAATTTAGGAATGCTTTCACCCAAAGCCACACAATCTTTTGCCAACGTTAAATGTGCAGCGGTGCTATCACGGCAGAGCTCAATAAGCTGGCTGGTAGAAATATCTTCGCCAAAAAATAAACCGGCTACTTCTGGTAATTGATGTGCTTCATCAAAAATAACGGTATTGGCGCTTGGCAGCAGCTCTGCCACACCTTCATCGCGCAACATTACATCGGCAAAAAACAAATGGTGATTCACCACTACTACATCGGCTGCCAGCGCTTTTTTGCGCGCTTCCATCACAAAACATTCTTTGTAAAAGTTGCAATCTTGCCCCAAGCAGTTATCGCGCGTGCTGGTCACATTCAGCCAAATGGTCGCGTTTTCTGGCACATCCACTAATTCAGCTTTGTCACCCGTTTTGCTATTTTCAACAAAGTTTTTAATTAAGTGCACGTATTTAGCATCTTCACGGCTGGCAAAACGGCCGCTTAAAGTTGCTGCTTCTAAATGATAATGGCACACATAATTAGAGCGGCCTTTTAACATAGCAACTGTTACTGGCACTTTTAGCGCATCGCGCACATTAGGCAAATCGCGATTAAATAGCTGGTCTTGCAGCGTTTTGGTACCTGTAGAAATAATCACCTTACCGCCTGAAAGCAGCGCTGGCACAAGGTAAGCAAAGGTTTTACCCGTGCCTGTGCCGGCTTCTGCCACCAATTGTTTATTGTCTTTTATTGCGGCTTCAATCGCCAATGCCATTTCTAGCTGCTGCGGGCGCTCACTAAAACCGGTAATGGCTTCTGCTAACTGGCCACTGGATGAAAAGAAGTTTTCCAGAACTGACATTAAGTGGGTGCTGACATTAAATTGTATTAGTGCGTAGTCCTGATGGACTAGATGAAACGATAAAAGGATAAATCATGATGTCATGCGGCCAAGATAATGTGTTGTGTGTGAAACGTTAGCGAACTATTTTTTTTGAGAATTGTTTGGAAATCGCAATAATTCTATACGCAAACCAGCCTATTAAAACAATTGCAGCGCAAATTTAATTTTTAAAACGTTTGAATTTAAAAACGCTTCTCGCTTTATTAACGATGAACAAACTTTATTTATTTATTTTCTTGGAGAATCAGATGAACGGTTTTAAATTACGAACGACGATGGCTGTGACCATAGCCGCAACATTGGTGGCATTTGCAGGTAGCGCCAACGCTGTTGGTTTGGTAGCCATTAACAGTAGCAATCAAATTGGTGTTTTTGATAGCAGCAATGTAGAAAGCGCGATTTTCAATACGATTAGCGGTGCGGCATTTGGTGAAAACTTTATTGGCATCGATTTGCGCCCATCGAATAATTTGGTGTACGGCTTAACACGCACCAACAATATTTACACCATTGATGCCACAACAGGCGTTAGCTCTTTTGTGGTCGCTTTAAATAACCCAGTGATTACATTGGGCAAGTCATACGGTATCGATTTTAATCCAATAGCCGATCGCGGCACAGGCGCTTCATTACGTTTAATTAGCTCTACAGGTGAAAATTTTGCGGTTAATGCCGTAACAGGCGCTGTTACTATTCAAACATCTGTTGCATCTGGCTTTACTGGTGTTGCTTACTTAAATAGCGATTCAAGCACGCCAAGTACGGCCCCAGCAAGCACCGCTTTGTACTACATTAACAGCGCTAACGATACGTTATCTGTTGCAACATCAGCCTTTAATGCACCAACCATTACCACTGTTGGTACATTAAATCACGATATTTTAAGTGCAAACGGTTTTGATATTACGGCCAATGGTGTTGGTTATGCCGCTGTAAACATGGATGACGGCTCATTAAAATCAAAATTAATTTCAATCAATACCACTACCGGCGCCGCCACTTTTGTGGGCACGTTTAACGGCACGATTAATGGCTTAACAGTGGCCGCCGTGCCAGAACCAGAAACATATGCCATGCTAGTTGCAGGCCTTGGTTTTATTGGCGCCGCATCACGTCGCAGAAACAAAAAAGCATAATTAAAGAAAATTTACATTTTAACTAATAAAGTATTTTTTCTATATTATTCAATGTATTAGATCAGTATTTAGCGCTCTAATTAATGCCACATTCTTAACCGAATGTGGCATTTTTTTTCTAAGGCTTGTCATCAACATTATTGCCTGCTACGGTGGCAATGCGGTTACGTGTGAAATGAAAATTTTACTTCTGTTTTATCTCTAGGGAGGATATATGGATTTAGGTTTAATTATTCAACTAATAAGTGGTGCTGTTGGCGGCAATGTTGCAGGTAGCTTGCTCAAAAACGTAAGTTTAGGTACATTAGGCAACTCGCTAGTGGGCATTTTAGGCGGCGGCTTAGGCGGCCAATTGCTAGGTATGCTAGGCGTGGGCGGCGCAGCAGCGGCAGGTGGGGCTGATATAGGCTCAATTATTGCTCAAGTTGCGGGCGGTGGTGTGGGTGGTGGTGTTTTACTGGCTGTTATCGGCCTTATTAAAAAAGCCATGGCCAAATAAATTATTATAAGCTACTGTTTTAAATAGCCTATTTTGGTGTGTGAATGTCTTTTTAGTAGATTTTGCGCATTTTAAATAGGCTTTAATTTTTATTAATTATAAATTCATCAATTATAAAAAACTGGAATAAGCAAAATAGACTGAATGAAGTTTTTCACATCAATTTTCATCATTTTTCTAAGCATTAGCTTCAATGCAAATGCCCAAGAATCGTTTCTGCAAAATGCGGCAGGCGTTACCATTGAGAGCGCAGATGAAGCTGAAGAGCCAAACGCTCAAGATTCCCCAGACACGCAAAATAAAATCAGCCGTTGGCAATTACGCGCGCAAGAGGTGCTGGTTAACGCGCTCAGCTTAACCGGCATTCAATATAAATATGGCGGAAAAAGCCCAGAAACTGGCTTTGATTGCAGCGGATTTGTGCGCTATGTGTTTAGCCAAGCCACCAATTTAACCTTACCACCAACCGCGCGAGCGATTGCGCAAATTGGTAAAACGGTCAAAAAACAAGAATTACAACCCGGTGATTTGGTGTTTTTTAACACCATGAAATCGGCGTTTTCGCATGTTGGAATCTATATGGGCGATAATAAATTCATTCACGCACCCAGCACTGGCAAAACGGTGCGGGTTGAAAGCATGAATAATGGTTATTGGGCCAGCCGCTTTAATGGCGCACAGCGTTTAGATAAAGAAATCGATAAATCTGCTGAGTAGTTACCGAAAATAGCAAATTGGCACTATTTTTCATTAGTAAATTTTCATTAGTATAAAAGTCCAATCATTTTGAATATTTATTCTTTATATACAATCGTCAAAATACAAAAAAGCGGCCAAGGCCGCTTTTTTATTAAATCAAAATCTTTAAAAAAAACTTATTCGTTAAATTTAGCGATTTCGCCCGGTTTGCGTAGCATTTTATCCACTTCACCAGAATGCAATTCTTCTTGATAAATCATCTCGCGCGCGTATTCTTCCAGCATCACTGAATCGCCCTCAACCAGCTTTAACAAGGCTCTATAAGCGTTTAATGCTAATTTTTCGTGCGCCATCGATTCGCGTAAAATATCACCAATATCGTGATTGTGCGTTTCTAGCAAAGGGCCGATTGACAAAGATGGGTGACCGCCTAAATGGGTAATCAGCTCACCAGCTTTATCGGCGTGCGCCAAAGACTCAGCCGCTTGCTCACGCAACCAAGAAACAATAGGAATACGGTTGTAGCCAAACACCATTAGCGCATAATGCGTATAACGCACCACACCGGCAAGCTCTAGCTCTAAAATAGTATTAAGCGCTTTGGTTACTGGGGTATCAACACCATGATTATCTGACATTTTCATTCTCCTAAAATAAGTAAATTTGAGTAATTAAATGTTGTTTTTCTACTCAACTAGGCGCAGTTTAACTTAAATAAAAACGCCTTGCAGAATTGCAAATAGTTCGCATTGTCACTATCAAGCACATTCAGCAAACACGTTGTGAATAGCGCGATTTATCATCATCATTTTCTATCGCTGTGGCCCAAATCGCGCGCTGGGTCAATCACATCGCGAATCAACTGCTTTAATTCTTTTGATTCTGGAAAACGGCCATGATCTTTGCGATTAAATATCACGGCGCCATTTAAACGTACCTCAAATATGCCGCCTGTGCCCGGCTGCAAACTCACTGCTTTTAATTCATCCTCAAAGGTAGTGAGCAACTCTTGCGCCATCCAAGCGGCGCGCAGTAACCAGCGGCATTGTGTGCAATATTCAATATTAATGCTATGCGTTTTTTCGGTATTTATAATTAACATATGTGTGTGTTTCTTTACATAAAAAAGCGGTTTTGACCTATTCAACTGACTTGAAATAGCGCAAAATGAACCTATTGTTTTATTGTAAGCTCATAGCTTAGTGTTAACAGTATTTATGCGCATCTAGTTTGCTGCGTAATACCAATTATTTTATTGAAAAGGGTTTGCATGCGTTCTTCTTTTGAAAAAATGGGCTTAGTTGGCTCTGGCGTTTTAGTCGGTGTACTTATTAGCCTAAACTTTTCGGCATTGGCCGAAAAAACCAGCGTATCGCAATTGCCACTGGATGACTTGCGCGTATTTGCCGAAGTATTTGGCAAAGTAAAAAGTGATTATGTTGAGCCAGTGGAAGACAAAAAACTGATTAACGAAGCACTGACAGGGATGCTGGCGGGCTTAGACCCACATTCTACCTTTATGGACGCCGATGGCTACAAAGATTTACAAGCAGGCACACAAGGCGAATTTGGCGGTTTGGGCATTGAAGTAGCCATGGAAGACGGCTTAGTAAAAGTGGTTACACCAATTGAAGATAGCCCAGCTTATAAAGCTGGCTTAAAAAGTGGCGATTTAATTTCAAAATTAGACGACACACAGGTACGTGGTTTAAGCATAAACGATGCCGTTAAAAAAATGCGCGGCAAACCAGATACCGATATTTTATTAACTGTATTGCGTAAGGGTGAAACAAAACCCTTAATCTTTAAATTAACGCGCGCTGTTATTAAATCGCAAAGCGTTAAAAATAAATATATTGAGCCAGGCTACGGATATTTGCGCATCACACAATTTCAAGAACACACCGGTGAAGATTTAGCTAAAGCCTTAAAAACATTGCTTGAGCAAAACAAAGGCCCATTTAAAGGCTTGGTTCTTGATTTGCGTAATAACCCAGGTGGTTTATTAGATGCAGCGGTTGGTGTATCAGCTGCTTTCTTACCAAAAAATGAGCTAGTTGTTTACACAGAAGGCCGCACAGCAGACGCTAAAATGCGTTTAAATGCAGCGCCTTTAGATTATGCGCGTCGCGGTAAATCGGATTATTTAAAAGATGAAGCCGCCGATTACAAAACAACGCCTATTGTGGTGTTAATCAACAACGGCTCAGCATCGGCCTCTGAGATTGTTGCTGGCGCGTTGCAAGACCATAAACGTGCCACTATTTTAGGTACGCAAAGTTTTGGTAAAGGTTCTGTGCAAACGATTCTGCCAATGAACAACGGCAGCGCGATTAAATTAACCACTGCCCGTTACTTCACACCAAAAGGCCGCTCAATTCAGGCTAAAGGTATCGTGCCGGATATTATTGTTGAAGATGGTTTTGACCAATCTAACAATATTCGCGAAGCCGATTTAGCTAAGCATTTATCAAACCCAAAAGATTCTGAAGCGCCAGCAAGAGTAGCTGATGACGCAAAAGATGCCGCCGCAAAAGCCGCCCTTATTGAGAAGAAATTTGCAGAGCAAAAAGGCCCGATTGAGCCAGCCAGCAAAGATGATATTCAGTTTGTACAAGCCATGAATGTATTAAAAGGTTTGCCAGTACAAAAAACGCCAGAAGTCAAACCTACTGAAACTAAAGCTACAGAAGCAAAGCCAGCCGACGTTAAAAAATAGTTAGTTGCTTTATCATGCCCTGTTTTAAGCATAAATGTCAGCTCAATGGCATCGCTTAAAGCAGGGCTTTGTTTTATGATGTACACATGTCTTTAAATACTCTACAAATAATAGCCGAAGCCGACCGCTGTGTGGCTTGTGGCTTATGTTTGCCGCACTGCCCTACTTATCACAAAACCGGCTCAGAAGCCGATTCGCCACGCGGCCGTATTCAATTAATGAGTGCCGTTGCGCGTGATATTTTGCCTGCCAATGCGCGTTACCAACAACATATTAATAATTGCTTAAGTTGTCGAAATTGTGAAACCGCTTGCCCAAATGGGGTGAGCTATGGCAGTTTAATCGATAGCGCACGCGCCTCTATTGCCAAACCAATCAGCTTGAGTAGACGATTACCCAATACGTTAATTCTAAAACCAGTATTAATGCGCTTTGCCGCACAATCTATAAAATTAACACAGCAATTGGGCGTATTAAAAATGGTTAGCGCATTAATTCCTAGCCTTAAAAAGCCCATCGCTTTATTGCCAATATTGCCAACACAGCAAAGCTGGCGGGATATCTACCCTACTCAGCAAAGCAAAAAAGGCGAAGTGAGTTTATTTTTAGGCTGTATCAGCAATACGTTTGATACCGATACCTTGCGCGCCAGCGTATTTGTATTAAATCGCTTGGGTTACGATGTGCATATTCCCAAAGCGCAAGCTTGCTGCGGCGGGCTGGCAAGACAACAAGGCAATAGCGAACTTGCGCAAGATTTTATTGCCAAAAACAACGTCGCATTTAATAAAGCAAAGCCTGTAATAACTGTGGCTAGCGGCTGTGGTGCTGGTTTGCAAGATTACGCCGATTTGCCGATACAAGACATTAGTGCTTTTTTAATGCAATGCGATTGGCAAGATGTTGCGTTGCAGCCACTTGCCACGGATATTGCCTTGCATGAACCGTGTACGCTAAGAAATGTGCAAAAATCGCACACTGCTGTGATGGCATTACTTAAAAAAATACCATCGGCCAATGTGCAAAATTTAACTGGTAATGCACAATGTTGCGGTGGTGCAGGCGCGTATATGCTTACTCAGCCTGATATGGCAGATGCGCTGTTGAAAGATAAAATTTCTGCGATTGATAAATCGAAAGCCATGTTATTAGCCACTAGCAATATTGGCTGCGCATTGCATATTGCAGCAGGTTTGCGCGCTCAAAACAAAGTGGTTAAGGTTGTGCATCCTGTGACAATTATTGCCACACAATTGGGTTATACTGGGTTAATTGATTAGGACGATACATGTTTATTGATAAACTAATTACTACTTTTGATACTGGTTTGCGTACCGTATTTGCGCCCGCCAATGCAGGCAGGCAACGCCCTGATTTGCATATTGAAGAATCGCCGCTTACAGAAACCCAAAAGAAGCAGGCAGCAGCATTAATGCGCATTAATCATGTAGGCGAAGTGTGCGCGCAGGCCTTATATAGCGGCCAAGCGTTAACCTCTCGCAATCCGCAAATTGTGCAAAGCTTGCAACATGCCGCCAATGAAGAAACCGATCATTTAGCCTGGTGTGAATCGCGCATTAATGAGTTAGGTGGCCGCAAAAGCTGGCTAAACCCAGTATGGTATGTGGGCAGTTTTACGTTGGGCGCAGCAGCTGGCGCGCTTGATGATAAATGGAATTTAGGCTTTTTAGCCGAAACGGAACGGCAAGTTTCCAGCCATTTGCAAAGTCATTTAAATAAATTAACCGAAGCCGATATTAAAACGCGCACCATTATTAGCCAAATGCAGCAGGACGAAACCGCACATGCTGAAGAGGCCAAAGAGTTGGGCGGCGGTGATTTACCAGAGCCGATAAAAGCTGGCATGAAAGTCGCTTCAAAAATAATGACTTCAACGGCGTATTATGTATAACTTGTTATGCATAGCTTTTTATATATGTAATAACATCACGCCATCAAACAGGTAACAAATAGGATAATTGAAATGCAAAAATTTAGTGATGTGCTGCAAACCTTAGACAGCGTTGACGATATTAAACGGATTGAATTGTTTTTTGAAAACGGCAAGCCAGCTGGTGTGATTGAAAACAAACCCGGTAGCCAAGGCTCACTTAAAGTGTTTAATCATTTGTATAAAATGTTTGGCGCCATTACGCTAGATGCCGCTGTAGAAGGCTTGGCTTTGTTTGCAGAGCATACTGAAGATGCCGAAAACTGCCCAGGCAAGCATCCAAATGTAGACCGTTTATTAAGCGTGCTTGAAAATGAAGAGCCGCTTGATGTCAAAATCGTGACGCAATAGTATTACTTATCGCCTAAATACGATCCGAAATGGGCGGATGATATATCAGCTCCAACAAATGCCCTACCGCATCTAAACAATAAAAACCATGTGAACCATCCCTGTGGGTTTTAGGTGCTTCGGTAATTTTTACACCGTTTTCCACAAAATATGCATGCCAATTATTCACGTCTTGCGCTGTTTTTAGCACAAATCCAATATGGTCTAAACGTTGCTGCGCCTGCGGTACATAATCCACGCGGTGCAAGGCAAATACATCGCCATCGTTGGTTAAATACACATTATCCGCATCTGGCTGCCATTCAATTTGCATGCCCATAATGCGCGTATAAAAATCCACCGCTTTTTCTAGCTCTTTTACAAATAAAGCTACATGGCGTATGCCCAACATACCTGCTGGCTTAGCGATTGGAATACTTTTTGATTGGTCATTTTGCATTAAGCAACAAGCTCTTTAATTACAAAATCATGTGTAATTTCAACTGATTTAGCCAGCATAATTGAAGCCGAACAATACTTTTCAGCCGACAATTTAACCGCGCGTTCTACTTGCGTTACGTTAAGATTATTACCCGTTATT
Organism: Methylotenera sp.; assembly: GCA_043780715.1. Lineage (GTDB taxonomy): Bacteria > Pseudomonadota > Gammaproteobacteria > Burkholderiales > Methylophilaceae > Methylotenera_A. Next base: position 10,503 of record JAYWCF010000181.1, read on the forward strand.
ACAAAATGTACATGAATTTTAGTAAACACTTTTGGCACCTCATCGGCGCGTGTGGCATCAATTTCTGCTACGCAATCCACAATGGGTTGGCGTGATTTTTTAAGAATAGTCACCACATCAAAAGATGTACAAGCACCCATCCCAATCAACAACATTTCCATTGGGCGCATGCCAATATTTCGGCCACCATTTTCTGGCGCACCATCTAATACCACTGCATGCCCAGTTTCGGATTCCCCCACGAAACTAACATCTTCAATCCATTTGATTCTTACTTTCACGATTGATTCCTACTTTATTTATAAACCTTGCAAACTCAAAAAAATGTAAATTTCTAAACCAGACAAGGCGCGAACAAAAAATAAGGCCGCCGCATATGGGTTATATGCAAGGCATTATTTTTTGTGAGCAACGCCGTATGGTGACGAAAGTTACGTTTTTTATTTGACGTCCCTTATTTCACATCCAAGAGCTCTACGTCAAACACTAGCGTTGCATTCGGCGGAATTGCACCACCAGCGCCGCGCGCGCCGTAACCCATTTCAGATGGGATAATCAATGTGCGTTTGCCGCCAATTTTCATACCGGCAAAACCTTCATCCCAACCCTGAATTACTTGGCCGCCGCCTAAAAAGAAATTAAATGGCTGCTTTCTATCCAAGCTGCTATCAAACTTTTTGCCTTTTTTGCCTTCTGCCGCATCGTCGTATAGCCAACCTGTGTAATGCACAGTCACGTTAAAGCCCGGTTCCGCTTCACGGCCGGTGCCTACTTGTGTGTCAATTTTTTGTAATTCGGTAATTGCAGCTGTCATTGCGGGTTTTTCCTGTGGTGATGGATTAGATTCGGCTTGGCAGCCAGATACTGTTACTAATAATGCGGTTAATGCGCTTAAATAAAACGTTTTGTTCATCAAATTTAACTCCCTAATTCACAATCCAATATCATACTTTAATTTGGTTTTGATTCATCACCTGCATTTTTAAAGACCATAAAAAAAGGCGATGGTTTGCACCATCGCCTTTTATATCATTAACGGTTAAACGTTAATTATAGTTTTCTACGGCTTAAACCCATTAAACCAACAAGAGCTGAACCGAACAACCAACCAGCTGCTGGCAATGGCACTGCGTTTGGTGTTGAGCTAACAAAAGCTTCACTGCCACCAACTTGGCCAATAGACTGAACATGCAAGCCTAGGCGGAATGCGCCAGAATCAAGACCAGCTAATACATTAGCAAATGTAACACCAGTAAGTGATGTACCTAAGAATGAAACATATTCACTTGAAGCGTTTACACCATTTGCAGATGTAGGTGCATTAGAATCACCACTAGCATCAGCACTAAAGCCAACGTTAGTACCAGATGGTAAATTTGAAGGACTTGCACCATCAGCATAACTAACACCTGCTGAATCACCTGCCGCGCCTAAAACATTGTTACTAACTGAGCTGAAAAAGTTTGTATTGCCATAATCAAAATAGATATCGGTAATTGATGACGCAATAACTGCGCTGTTTTTAAACGTAAATAAAACATTTGAACCCGATTGAGTTACGTCTGCAGTCAATTGTGTTGCAACTGATTGATTGCCATTACTTGTAATTTGAGTAAAGTAATAAGTGTTAGCGAATACTGCTGATGACCCTAACGCAAAACTCAACACAACTGCATGTTTTAAAATATTTTTTAACATATATATCTCCTTAAATAAAACCAAAAAATTGCTTAATCTCGTGTAGTTGATTATCCGTTTAAAAGTTAAATCACCAATAGCCCGTTCGGGCCTATTACCAGCATTTACCCTTGCTATTAATATTAATTTACAAGGCAAAAAAAAATGACGGCTTTCGCCGTCATTTTTACCCAACTTGTTAATTACTTTTTTGGTTAATATTCAATTACATTTTGCGTCTTAAACCCATTAAACCAAGTAATGCCGAACCAAACAACCAGCCTGCTGCCGGAACTGGCACTGCACTCAAACCATTGCTATAAGCTCTGTAGTTGCTTAAGCCACCACCGCCGGTAAAAATATCATCATATCCTTCAATTGAGAACGCTGTAATTGGATTAGCCCAATAAAAAAATAACTCACCTTGTCCAAAATGAATAGCTAAATAATTAAAAGGGTTATTGCTTGTAAATGAATTACTAGCCAGTCCAGTCGCATTACTACATCCACCTGCATCGCAAGTAGATGTAAGTGATAAAGAACCGCTAAGTAAACTAAACTCAGATTCAACTACCGATTGAATATATGTTGGATTTTGTGGGTTAATATTACCGTCAAAATATAAAACACTATTTGCTGGCGACGGTGAGTAAGTGAAGCCTGGATTTAATGTTATATCAGTAAACAAGGTTGCGGAGCTTGCACTTAATGCTGTCAATAAAAGTGGTGCTACCGCAAAAGGTACTAAAAATCGTT
>JAYWCF010000182.1:0-12918 GCA_043780715.1 Methylotenera sp.
TGATGCACGCAATGCCGCTGACGGCATGGTTCACTCTGTGAAAAAATCATTGGGCGAGCATGGCGATAAGTTGGATGAAGCTGAAAAAACAGCCATTGAAACCGCATTGAAAGAGGTTGAAGAAGTGTTGCAATCGGATGACAAAGATGTGATTGAAGCCAAAACCAATGCATTGATGGAAGCATCGCAAAAATTGGGTGAAAAAGTGTATGCCGAAGAGCAAGCAAAATCGAATGCGGCTAATGCGCAACCAAGCCCAGAAGGCGAAAAAACGGTTGATGCAGAAGTGATGGATGCTGAGTTTGAAGAAGTGAAGAAAGACTAAAAGCAGTCGTAAGTAGATAGTCATAAGTCGTTAGTGTTGCTTGTCGACACTAACGATTTTTCACAATAACTATCGCTTATATAACTAAACGACAACTACTGACTAACTACTACAGACTAACGACTAAATTATGGCTACCAAAAAAGATTACTACGAAGTTTTAGGCGTTAATAAAGACGCTACCGAAGAGGAAATTAAAAAGTCCTATCGCAAATTAGCGATGAAGTATCACCCTGACCGCAACCCAGATAACCCTAAGGCAGAAGAACAATTCAAAGAGGCAAAAGAAGCCTACGAAATGTTGTCGGATGACCAAAAACGCGCGGCTTATGATCAATATGGTCATGCAGGCGTTGAACAAGGTGCGGGTGCTGGCGGCTTTGGTGGCGCTGGTTTTGGTGATGCGTTTGGCGATATCTTTGGTGATATTTTCGGTGGTGGTCGTCAAGGTGGTCAGCGTAATAATGTGTACCGCGGTGCGGATTTGCGTTACAACATGGAAATTAGCCTAGAAGATGCCGCAAAAGGCACTGAAACTAAGATTCGTATTCCTGTGCAAGCAGCATGCGAAACCTGTAAAGGCACAGGCGCTAAAGCAGGAAAATCGCCAGTGACTTGTACGACTTGTGCTGGTCATGGCCAAGTGCGCATGCAACAGGGCTTTTTCTCTGTGCAGCAAACGTGTCCAAAATGTCACGGCAGCGGCAAGGTCATTAAAGAAGACGATAAATGCGGCACATGTCATGGCGCAGGACGCGAAAAAATCAACAAAACCTTATCGGTTAAAATTCCTGCTGGTGTGGATGAAGGTGACCGTATTCGTTTAACCGGCGAAGGTGAAGCTGGCGTTAATGGCGGCCCAACCGGCGATTTATATGTGGTAGTACATTTAAAACAACACGAAATTTTCCAGCGTGATGGCGGTAATTTGCATTGCGAAATGCCGATTAGCTTTAGTACAGCTGCACTGGGTGGCGAGATTGAAGTGCCCACTTTAGGCGGTTCTGCCAAAATGAAAATACCAGCTGAAACGCAAACAGGTGGCGTATTTAGATTAAAAGGCAAAGGCATTAAGCCATTGCGCCAATCTGAAAGTGGCGATTTAATGGTGCATGTGGTGGTTGAAACACCGGTTAAATTAACCGAAAAACAAAAAGATTTATTGCGTGAATTTGAAACAAGTACGCAAGCCGATTCGGGCAAACATAGCCCGCGTAATAAAAGCTGGGTAGATAAAGTAAAAGGCTTTTTTGATTGAGTTTTGGCTAGTTTTTTGAGTGCGTTTTAGACTAGGATTGAGTAAGGGCTTGTTGTTACAGGCCCTTATTTAAACAAAGTTTACAATTGATTGGCTTGTTTCAAACCTTGTTTACACTTCAGTTACACCCGCGTCATCAATCCGACATATCTCTTTGCTATGATTCATTTAAGTTAATTAGATGGAGACAAAAATGAAAAGAGAATTAACCAAGAGCATTTTACTAGGCGGTCTAGTAATCGCAACGATTGCATTTGGCTCATTTAAAGCCAATGCTGCAGGATTCAACCAAAGCGCCTCACATGACGGCAAAGTAATGTCATCAATTAAATTTCATGACATTGTAGAGAACACAGAGCCTAACCAAGTGGCTAACAACTTTGGCAAGCCAGACGACATTGTTATGATGAAAAATGCTGCTGGCGATGTGGCTGGCGTAATGTGGGTATATCACGATGCGGTATTAAAAACGCATGGCATGATGGATGCTAACTTTATGATTATTAATGGTCAGATGCGTTATGTCACATTATCGGATGCTGTTTAATCACGATTAGATTCATCGTATTTTATAGATGTTTTTGAATAAAGGCCTGCATTTGCAGGCCTTTTTGTTGTGCGCGATTCACGCCGCCATTAGGTGCAACACTGGTACAAGTGATCGCCTGACGATATACTGATACGCTAATTCAAATCTTCCATTTATAAATTTGTACGCCATGAACTTATACCCTGTCGCCATTATTGAAAACTTCTACCAAAACCCAGATGCCATACGCGAATTTGCGTTAGCGCAGCAATACGTTTCGCTTAAAGATAAGAAAAACGCAAGCTATGTATACCCAGGTAGCAGAACTGCTGATTTGGTGGATTTAGATAAAAATTTACACGAACAAATTCTTAAAAAATTGGTATCGGTTTTTCATAATGCCGAATACGATTATATGCGCTGGGCGATTTCTACCAGTTTTCAAAGCGTGACAGAAGAATATGCGCAAGGTGTTATTCATACCGATCAAAACACCGTATTTGCTGGCGTACTTTACTTAACACCAAATGCCCCTTTAAATGGCGGCACCTCTTTATTTAAGCCTAATAAAAGCTTTAATGCCGAGCAATACGAGCGTTGTTTAGTAGAAAATGATGAGCGATTTAAAGCAGGCCAAATTGTGATGGATACTAGCTATCACAGCATGTTTGATGAAATTGTGCGCGTGAATAATGTGTATAACACGCTGATTTTATATGAAGGCCGCCGTTATCATGCGGCAAATCAATTTTTTGGCAAAACCTTACAAGACTCAAGGCTTGCACAGGTATTTTTTGTGAATAAAATTGATGCACAAAAGCACAGCGTATTTCCGTTAAAAAGAACGCAAAGCTTTAACGTTTAGCTGTTGTGCAAAAGCCTAATAGATCAAATATAAATTTAATCCATTAGGCTTTTTTTAATGGCATTTAGCTCAGCGTTAATGTCGCTAAAATCTTCAAACTTTTTGCCATGGGTTTTGGCATACCAATAGTTGCTGTTAAATTTATCGCCTTCTATTTTATGCAACACGGCATGCAGCCAATTGGCGGAGTTATCACTGTAATCTTGCGCAATTTCGTGCGCCGTTTGCCAATCACCGTTTAAAGCGGCTTGCACCGCTTTTTGCAAAGCTTCTTTATTTTCTGCCATTTTTGTGTATTATTTTTTAATTAAATGCGCTAATTCTGCCAGCCCTGCACCATCGGCATACGCCAATTTAAAGCTTGGTCTTTGCTGCCAGCGTTGCCAAAAATAATGTAAATGCTCAAAACGCTCATCCAACGGGGTTTGCACTGGGCCAAATTTAGAAAAAGCAATAGAAGTGCATAAGGTAATATCGGCAAAAGTTGGCTCGGCTCCGCCAATTAACCATTCGCGACCATCGGATAAATGTTGGTTAACAAGACTGGCATGACTTAACGCCTCTTTACGGCAATGTTCGCCCCATTGCGGATTACTGGTTAATTCAATCTTTGGTCCCAAACCTTGATGGCTAACATGAAATAGCGTGGTGATGCGGTATAAAATCTGCACCCAAATGCGCGAATCCCACATGCTAATTAAACCTTGTTCTTTAGGCGTTTCGCCAAATAGCTTGCGGCCTTCAAGTAGGTTATCTAAATACATGGCGATGGCGACAGATTCGCTCATATAGCTCCCATCTGCCAACTGCATAGTGGGCGTTTCGCCCCATGGGTTCATCTTTAAATGCGGCCATTTACGCTGGTCTCCGCCAGGTGCCATGTCATAAATCACTTCATTGATATGCGCTTGTATGCCTTTTTCGTGTTGAAATAAACGCAAGCGCTGCGGGTTAGGGAACGCCGATGGCGAAGTGTAAACAGTAAAGGGTGTCGTCAATTAAAACTCCTAAATTGGTGTACAAAGTTTGAATAAATAAGCAGGATTAAAGTGGGTTAAAAAGCGATTAGCGTGGATACTCAATCGTGCCTTTTTGAATAAACTCTATCTTGTAGCCATCTGGGTCTTCAATAAACGCAATAATAATGGTGCCATGCTTCATTGGCCCTGCTTCACGAATTACTTTGCCGCCAGCCGCCTTTACCGCATCGCAAGCTTTATAGGCATCATCCACTTCAATCGCCATATGGCCGTAGGCGCTACCCATTTCATAACTGGTTTTGCCATAGTTGTAGGTAAGCTCAATCACGCTGTTATCATATTCGTTGCCATAACCCACAAATGCCAGTGTAAATTCGCCATCTGGATAATCATGCTGACGAATCAACTTCATGCCTAATACGCTGGTGTAGAAATTAATAGACTGGTCTAAGTTGCCAACGCGCAACATGGTGTGCAGAACTCTCATGCTAGATTCTCCAAAATTTAAGTTTTTTGTGATTGGGTTTTAAAACTAAATGCTACTTTAAACAGTTTTTAGTTGAGTGATTCGATGATATTTTTCCAGCAATTGCTGCTGCGATTCAACCACATCAGGGTTTAGCGGTATGCAATCCACTGGGCAAACCGCCACGCACTGCGGTTTATCAAAATGCCCAACGCATTCGGTGCATAAATTAGGGTTAATTTCGTAGATTTCTTGGCCCTGATAAATCGCTTCATTGGGGCATTCTGGCTCGCATACATCGCAATTTATGCATTCATCTGTAATAAAAAGTGCCATAAACTAAGCTTGTTTGAGCTTTTCTGCTTTAAGCTTTTCAATAATGGCATCTTCAACAGTAGAAGACACAAATTGATGCACGTCGCCGCCCAGCCTTGCCACTTCGCGCACCAAGCTGGATGACACAAACATATATTGCTCAGCTGGCGTTAAAAACAGCGTTTCAAGCTTTGGATACAGCTTGCGGTTCATGCCGGCTAATTGAAATTCGTATTCAAAATCACTGGCTGCACGCAATCCGCGAATCACCATTTGTGCGCCCTGGTCTTGCACAAATTGCATCAACAAACCGCTAAAGCCCACTACTTTAATATTGCCGGCTTTTTTAAAGCCACTTTTCGCCAATTGCACACGCTCTTCTAAACTAAATAAAGTGCTTTTATTGGTGCTGCCAGCAACAGCCACAATTAATTCATCAAACAAATTAGCGGCTCTATGCACAATATCTTCATGCCCCAGAGTGATGGGGTCAAAAGTACCAGGGTAAACGGCAATGCGGTTTTTGCTCATATTGGCAACCTTAAGTAATTACGCCGATTTTAGCAAATGATAATAAACGTTGCCTGCTTTATTTTGTTTAATCAGTTGCCAGCCACCCAACAACTCGCTTGAGTCTAACGCAAATTCTGCTTCAATATACACCAAACCATTTGGGCTAAGGTGCTGATTTAATGTTGATAATATTTTATTCAGCCAATCTTTATGATATGGCGGATCACAAAAAATCACATCAAATTGCTGCGTGTTTTGGCTTAAATAGACTAAAACATCTTGGCGTAAAATCTGACTATTTTTAGCGTCTAACAATTGCTGATTTTGCAGCAACGCTTGATAAGCGGCGCCAGAGTTTTCAACCATCACCACGTTTTTGGCGTTGCGCGATAATGCCTCAAAGCCAAATGCGCCGGTACCTGCAAATAAATCCAAACAGGTTTTGCCCGTTAAATCTTGCCCTAGCCAGTTAAATACGGTTTGGCGCACACGCTCTGGCGTTGGTCGCAAGCCTTCAACATCAGGAAACTTGAGCAAGCGACTACGCCAAACGCCAGCATTAATGCGGACTTGATTGCTTGCGTTGGATTTTTTGGTGGGTTTTGAAGGTGGCAATTTAAACGGCTATTTGCTAAAAAGTACAGCTTACCAAATTTTCAGCCCGTCATTCTGAGCATAGTGTTTTATTTAGGCGAGAAATCCAAAAATAAACTAACAAAAACTGGATTCTTCGCCCAAGAAAACCTTGTGCTAAGAATGACGGAACAACTATAACGTTACTAAAAGCGCCCTTATTGTGCGCCTACAGTCACCGCCACAAAATTAGCGGGCTTAATGCGGCGATTAAACGCATCTTTAATTTGTGCAGTAGTCACTTTGGCCACTTCTTTATTAAAATCATTAAGATACGTCATCGGCAGTTGGTAAAAACCAATAATACTTAAGTAATCTAAAATTTTACTGTTGCTATCAATTCGCATAGGAAAGCCGCCAATAATGTTGGATTTAGCCGCTTTTAGCTCTTTCTCAGTCACGCCATTTTGCATAAATTTAGCAATGGTTTCGTTCACCACTTTTAAAGCCTCGCCAGCTTGCTCTTTTTTAGTTTGCAAGCCAATTTGAAAAGGGCCTAATTCTCCCATCGGCATAAAGTAGCTGTACACACTATAAACCAAGCCGCGTTTTTCACGCACTTCTTCGGTTAAGCGTGAAACGAATCCGCCACCGCCTAAAATATAGTTACCCACATACAAGGGAAAGTAATCGGCATCACCACGTTTAATGCCTGGGTAGCCTAACAAAATATGCGCTTGGCTGGCTGGGTGTGCAATATTTTGCGTATTGGGTGCTTGCGGCAGTGTAACTGCTGCAATTTTTGCTATAGCCGCGCCTTGTGGCAAACCTTTAGATGCATCTTCTGCAATAGTGCGCGCTTGCGCTTCGGTCATATCACCAATCAAGGCAATCACCGCACTTTTAGCCGTGTAATATTGTTGATAAAACGCGACTAAATCGTCGCGCTTCATGGCGCTAATAGTGCTAATTTCACCGCTTTCATCTAAACTGTAAGGATGAGCACCATACATGGCTTGCATAAAAGCTTTGTTTGAAATACTTTCTGGCCGCGTGGCTGCTTCTTGCAGACCCGCCACAATACGCGTTTTTTCACGCTCTAAAATGGCCTGCGGAAAATCCGGTTTATGCAATATTTTATTAAATACTGTTAGCGCTTTTGCTTGCTCGCTGGTTAAGGTGCGCAATTTAAAAGCCGCCCTATCCAAATCCAGCTCACCACCCAAAACCGCGCCAATATCGGCAAATTGGTTGGTAATAGCCTCTTCATTCATGCCATCCGCCCCCAATGTCATCAAGTACTTGGTCACACCCGCCACGCCAGAAGTCTGCTTGGTATCGCGCGAACTACCGGCAGGAAAGTTAACGCTCATGTCTAAAATCGGCAAATCATGATTTTCAACAAAATAGACTTGGCTGCCAGAACTGGTTTGCCAGTGTTGGATTTTAACGGCCGCGTTGGCAGACAAAGTTGAAAAAGCGATTGTTGTTGCCAATACAAATGTTTTTAGTAGTTTTATCATTTCTTGTAGATTCCGTGGTTCGCTATCGCTCCCGTCGGAATGACGAACGCGGTAGCAATTGCATTCAAGTAATAAAGTATTTATTTTTCACTATCCAATATGCCTGAAAAATTTAAAGCGCTAAGTGAGACTAGGCGCGCGATGTCGCTGTGTACATTAGGTACACAAGACATTGCGCAACAACGCATCACAACGCGGTTTAAGTTTTTCATTTAGTGAACGTGAGGTTTGCCAGCTGGCTTCGCATTCGGGTCAATCGGTTGCGGATCCAAAGTTGCAATCGTCATATTGTCTTTTACCAAGTATTTTTTGGCCACCGCCTGAACTTGCTCAGATGTAATTGCTTTTAAACGTTTAGGAAATTCTTCCAGTAACCGCCAACTATAACCCATGGTTTCAAGCTGGCCGATTTGCATGCCTTGGTAAAACATCGAATCGCGCTGATACACATCGGCCGCAATCACCGCCGCCTTCACCCTGTCAAGCTCTGTTTGTGTTACGCCGCCTGTTTTGATTAGCTCAATTTGTGCCAATAATGCCGCCTCTAGCTCAGCCACTGTTTTGCCTTCGGCTGGTGTGCCAACTAGCTCAAATATGGCTTCATGGCCGCGCGCTGTAGTATCGTAACCAGCACCAACATCTACGGCAATCGAAGTTTCACGCACTAGTTTTTGATTTAAACGTGCTGAATCGTTACCACTTAATACGCCTGATAAAACATCTAGCGCATATGGCTCCCAAGCTTGCTCTGGCGTTGTGGTGATAGGCAATAAGGTAGGCGCGTGAAATCCCATTACCAAGTACGGCAACTTGCCTGGCGCTTTAACCACTGCGCGGCGCTCACCGATTTGTGCAGGTTCTGTCTGCGGTTTTCTGGCAGGCAAAACTTTTGCTTTTAATGGGCCAAAATACTGTTTGGCCAATTTCAAAACGTCTTGCGTTTTAACATCGCCCACCACCACCAAGGTGGCATTATTTGGCGCATACCAATTTTTATACCATTCGCGCGCATCATTAGCGGTCATATTTTCTAAGTCGTTCATGTAACCAACAACCGGCCGACCATAAGGGTGTGCGTTAAATGTAGTAGCTTGAAACTGCTCATTCACTTTAGATTGTGGCTTGTCTTCTGTGCGCCAGCGGCGCTCTTCCATCACCACTTCAATTTCTTTGGCAACCTCAGCATCGGTAATCACCAAATTTTGCATGCGATCCGCTTCTAGCTTCATGGACAAGGGCAAATTTGACTTTTCTAATTGCTGAAAATAACAAGTGTAATCGGTTCCAGTAAACGCATTTTCTTTACCGCCAGCGGCTGCCACAAGGCGCGAAAACTGGCCTGCGGGTACGCGCTTGGTGCCTTTAAACATCATGTGTTCAAGCACATGCGCCACACCTGTTTTACCATTTACTTCATCTAAGCTACCGGCGCGGTACCACACTTGCGACACCACTACAGGTGCGCGATGGTCTTCTTGCACGATGACTTTCATGCCATTGCTGAGTTTAAATTCTTGAATGGCCGCTTGGCTTAACACTGGCGCAAACGCTAATAACAGCGCGGCAATTTGGCTATAACTTTTTTTAAGTTTTATCTGCACAACAATTCTTTCTATTATTAAAAATGGCGTTTCAATAAGCGCTTATTATCAATAAGCCTTTAAATGACACAGTTTAAATTAGTTTAGTTCCTGCGCCCTATTAATGGCGCGCTAGTTTAATATGGCTAGCTTAAAACTGTTAATGCTTAATGGCACGTAGTCGATTTTACGACTAAAATAGGCGCTAATTGTTATTATTAAGTGCGCTATGTTTAATATTTTTAAGAAAAAGCCTGAACCAGTAGAGATTAAGCCTGAAGCAGTTGCAGCGCCTGAAATTACACCGACAGCAATTGCGCCCACATCAATTGCGCCCACAGCAATAGAATTAACAAAGCCTGTAATGGCTGAAAGCACACCAAAAGAAACTGAGCTAAGTTTTGCGCAGCGCCTTAAACAAAGTTTAGCAAAAACGCGGCAGCAATTATCTGGCAAATTAAATAGTTTATTTGGTGGCGGCAAAATTGATGCCGATACGTATGAAGAATTAGAAACGATTTTATTAACCGCTGATATTGGCGTAGCGGCGACTACACAATTATTAGAAAACCTAAAAAAGCGCGTAAAACGTGAAAATTTAGAAGAAACCACCGCGCTTAAACAAGCCTTAAAAGCTGAATTATTAGCCGTATTACTGCCTTTAGAAAAGCCGCTGCAAACCAATAATCATCAGCCTTTTGTCATTATGTTGGCAGGCGTTAATGGTGCTGGTAAAACCACTACTATTGGTAAGCTGGCCAAGCTATTTCAATCGCAAGGAAAAAGCGTTTTAATTGCCGCTGGCGATACCTTTAGAGCGGCAGCAAGAGAACAATTGCAAGTTTGGGGTGAGCGTAATAATGTGCAGGTAATCGCATCCGAAGGTGGTGACCCAGCCGCGGTTATTTTTGATGCAGTTAATTCTGCCATTGCCAAAAAAATTGATATTGTGATTGCCGACACCGCTGGCCGCCTGCCCACACAAATGCACTTAATGGATGAAATTAAAAAAGTGCAACGCGTAATTGGCAAAGCATTGCCCAATGCGCCGCATGAAATTTTATTGGTGTTAGATGCTAACACCGGCCAAAATGCGGTAAGCCAAGTGAAAGCGTTTGACGATGCGTTAGGCGTAACAGGTTTAGTGCTAAGCAAATTAGATGGCACTGCAAAAGGTGGCGTAATTGCGGCAATTGCTGAGGCTAGACCGATACCAATCCGCTTTATTGGCATAGGTGAAGCAATTGATGATTTGCGCCCATTTAGCGCGCAAGCCTTTGTTGATGCGCTGTTTGATTAAGAGCATGTCGATTAAGCGGATATTGAATTAAGAGAATGCGATTATGATTGTTTTTGACAATGTCACCAAACGTTACCCCGCCAGCGGCGACGCCATTAGCCAAGCCAGCTTTAGCATTGAGGCAGGCGAGCTTGTGTATGTAACAGGACATTCTGGCGCAGGCAAAAGCACGTTGCTTAAATTAATGGCGGCGATTGAGCGCCCAACAAATGGCACGGTTTTAATTAATAATCAAAATGTGAACAAATTAAAAGAATCCACTTTGCCTTATATCCGCCGAAAATTTGGGTTGGTATTTCAAGACCATAAATTGCTGTATGACCGTAATTGCTTTCAAAATGTGGCGCTACCGTTGGCTATTAACGGCATTACAGGTCAAGAGGCGGCCAAACGCATTCGCGCCGCGCTAGATAAAGTGGGCTTGTTAAATCGCGAAAAATCCATGCCAATTACCTTGTCTGGCGGTGAACAGCAACGCTTAGCAATCGCGCGCGCGGTTGTGAGCAAGCAGGCCATTTTGATTGCGGATGAACCGACAGGTAATTTGGATAAAGTGTACGCCGCCGATATTGTGACTTTATTTAAAGCGTTTCAGCAAGTTGGCGTTACCGTTATTATTGCCACGCATGATGCGCTAGGCCAGTCTAACGGGGAAGCCCAGCCTAACGGAGAAGCCCAAGCCAATCAGCAAAACAAAGTATTGCATCTAAACCAAGGCAAGCTTTCTATTCAGCCAGAGGTAAACGCATGAAAACCTGGCTGACTTACCATGCGCAAGCCTTGCGTTTAGTGTTATCGCGCTTTCAAAATAACAAACTTAGCACCTTTTTAATTTGCCTTAGCATTGGCGTTACGCTAGCCCTGCCGGCCACGGCTTATATAATTTTGGATAATTTAAATGGCTTGGTCAGCAATGTTAAAAGTGAATCTAAATTAAGCGTTTTTTTACAAGCCAAGCATGATGATGCGATGGTTAAAACGATTGAAGCGCAGCTCAAAAACAATCCAGCCATTCAATCTGTGCAATTTGTTTCCAAAGAAGAGGCGTTAGCGCAAATTACCGCCGTTGATGCCAATAAAGATTTGCTGGATTCTTTAAGCAACAACCCGCTGCCAGATGCTTTTTTTGTTGAGCCTGCATTATTAGATGCTGCCGCGATTGAATCGCTAAAACAAGAATTAAGTAAAATTGAAGGCGTAGAAACCGTTTTGGTGGATGGCGCATGGATTAAACGCTTGAACTATTTATTGCAGCTGGGGCAAAAAATATTGCTGCTGTTAACAGGGTTATTGGGCTTTGCGCTGATTGTGGTGATTGGAAATACCATCCGTATGCAGGTGTTAACCCAACAAGCCGAAATTGAGCTTAGCCAATTAATTGGCGCGACCAAAGGCTTTATTCGCCGTCCATTTTTATATTTAGGCGCGCTGTATGGGTTGGGCGGTGGCATTTTAGCGGCGCTTATAAGTTGGCTGATTATTGTGCTTTTAAACCAAACCGTGACTGAAATCGCCAGCAGCTATCAGGCCGATTTTAAACTATTAGTGTCTAGCAGTTCGGCGCCATTGATATTGCTTTTAATTGCCTGCTTGATTGGCTTAGTTTCAGCTTACTTTTCTGTGCAGCCGGTGACTAAAAAATCGTAACGGGATTTTTAAAAAACATAGCTTTTAAAAAACAAGCTTATTGAAAACTCAACTTGCTATAACCCATTAAAGTACCGGTTGCATAAGCAGTATCCACTAACGCAATTTGATAATCGGTAATCGCGCGCACTTCTTTAATCTGCGCCTCACCCAAGCGGGTTAAGGTTTCCAGCACTTCTGTCATGGTGCGCAAGCCTTCGTTAAATTGCTTTAATTCGGCATCATAGTTTAAACCTGCAATTAACACTTGCTGCCTTGCGGCTAAAATGCGCTGCCAGTTTTGATCTACATAATCCAACGCGTCATAAATCTCTCTTTTAACCGTTAATGTTTGCAAGTTTTTGGTTAATAAACGTTGGTTGCGTTGCTGTACAGCGCGTTCCAAGCGGGCTTTGCTGGCTTCATTGCTAAGCGGCATTTCAAACTTTAAACCAATAGACCAATTATTAAAGTCGCCATTAAACACATTTTGGTAGCTATTGTTAAGGCTGTTATTGGTGTTAGATAGCGCGCCATATTGATAATCCAGCGTAAAAATCGGCAAAGTTTGATTCTCAAGATAGTCAATATTAATCAAATCGGCCGCCAGTTTAAGCTCTTGCTCAAGCAGCTCTATGCGGCCAGATAAAGCATCCTCTAATAGCTGATTTCGATCAAATTCGTACTTTAATAAATTAGGCTGAGTGGTAGGAGTAAGCGTGCTGGCCGCGCTGTTTTCTTCGGCTATGTCATTCATATAAAAGCGTAGCTGGCGCTGCGCTAATTTAAGATTGGTTTCAGCAATGATTAGCGCTTCCATCCTATCGGCCACGCCAATTTCAGCCCGATTAATCTCAACCGCGGCGGTTAAGCCTTCTTGCACACGCTGTTTCACCATGGCTAAATTTTGGTTGGCGTATTCAAATTGCTGGCGCCTAACATCCAGCTGTGCCCATGCGCCGTATAAGGCCCAATAAGCCTTATCCACCATGGCAATAATGCGGATAGATTGCAAGCGCGTTTTTAATTGCACCGCTTGTTGCGAATATTCAGCCACTTGAATGC
>JAYWCF010000183.1:0-4827 GCA_043780715.1 Methylotenera sp.
GCTTTAAATCAGGCCAATCTCAATATTCCACAGGCCTTGCAAGATTATCGCTGGTTGATTGAGGAGTTGCGCGTATCGCTATTTGCGCAGGAGCTTAAAACGCCATTCCCTGTCTCGATTAAACGACTTGAAAAAGTTTGGATCGATTTAAGTCCTTAATATGAACAGTAGCTTGGATGATTTTTTAGCGAAACCGCACGGCGATAAGGCGATTCGCTTTAATATTAGTCGCAATACGCTCATTGCATTTTTAGTATCTGTCGCATTGCATTTATTTATACTATTGTTGGTTTTTCCTAAAATCAATTTAAATTCTGCGCCACAAACTACAATCATAGAAGTTAACCTTGCACCTAAAACCACTGCGCCAGTCGCGATGCCAAGCCCTATTATTCCAGAAGAAAAACCAACGCCAGAGCCTAAGCCAAAAATCATTGCACAAAAACCAGTAAGCAAACCTAATAAGCCTAAACCCAGCGATTTCTCTGTACCAAACGCCATTACAACACAACAATCAATTCAAGAACATGCAAGCCCACAGCAATTGCCTACAAGGCCGATTAAGCCTCAGCCACAAAGCCCCGATGCGCCTACTGACATGGCATCTTACGTCGCGCAACGGCGCGCGCAACGCGAAGCAAATGAATCATACGCGGCACGTCAAAATGCTGCCGCCACAGCGGCTGAACATGGATCATCTGAAGAAGCCAAACGCGATGCTCGGATTAAAAATAACTTTAATAATGGCACCAACGGTATTTTTGAAATAACCAATTTAAATAGTGTTAACGCTAGTTTTTCATTTTTGGGCTGGACCAGCAGCGTGAGCAATGCGCGCCGTGAGTTTTTTGATGTGGAAGCTAAAAATGGTCAAGACGTGCGACTGGCGATGATTCGTCGCATGATTGCGATTATTCGTCAGCATTATCAGGGCGATTTTGATTGGGAATCGCAGCGTTTAGGCCGCACCATTAGTAAGTCTGCGCGGCTAGAAGATAGCGCGGAACTGGAAGATTTTTTAATGCAGGAATTTTTTGGGACTAATTACAAAACCAAACAATAAATCGGGTGTTATTCCCAATAGATTTGTTAAAGTTTGAGCGTTGATTGTAAGAAATCTAATCTATCTTGGTGCATTTGTGCATGCGTTTTTCCATTTGCATAACTTAGCCCAGCTAAGCCTAAATTTGTTACAAGCACTGGGTTTTTAATGGCTTTAGCCATTGCGGCGGCAAGTGCATCAGCATCACCAGTTTTAAAAATAAAGGCATTTTTGTTTGGCGCTACGATGTCCATAATGCCAGATGTGTCAGAAGCGATTACACCAACTCCCTGACTAAATGCATCAAAAATTATCCTAGGTTGTTCCTCTTTTAAATTTGGTACTAATACAATATCGTAGTGTTGTAGCAGTTTAAAAAACTGAGTACCGTATTCAACTGGGTCAAGATATACAACTTTAATTCCACCATAATATTTTCTAGTAAAATCAATAACTTGGGTTTTTAGCGGACCGTCCCCAACAATAGTAACGTTACCAATAACATCCATATTTTTTAATAAACGTATTGCGTTTAAAAGCAGATTGACGCCTTTATCTTCAATTAATCTTGTTGGTAAAATAAACTCTAGCGTCTTATTGCCTTTATTTTTATTAAGTAAATTAAAGTTTTCGACAGACTGTAGATTTTCTTGATTAACCCAGCTGGCAGGATTAATCATTGTATTGTTGGTATCGTTACCTAAAAATAGGGTTCTATAAAAAGATTGCGTGAATATTCTAGCATCTGCACTTTTTACACATAATGTAAGCAGGTATTTATGGCTAATATGCACAATCATTTTTCTAATAGATAAGCGATCATTTTTACCCAGTAACCAAAATGAGGATTCAATGACAATCACCCATTGAAATTTTATAAATGGCCTTAAAAAAAGAATATAAAAAGATAATGGAAATGCCCAGCCAGCACCACTAGAATGGACAATATCGGATTTTTTGCAAGCCTTAATAACGCTTAAAAAATTGGGGATAATATTTTTAACGATGGAAAATAAACCATTATCTTTTCTTAACGGTATGATTTCGTTGATTTTATAGTGGGTGATGTTTTCTAAATGCCCTGTTTCATTGTGATTCACTATCGGGCAACACAGGTTAAAGCAATTAATATAATTTAAATGTAATTGAATATCTTTAGCCCAAAGCGGGTCGGTATATATTTCGCCAATGCTATTTTTAATAATTGGTATGTTAACAAAGTTAGTATAGGATTTAGTGATAGTCATTGGATGAAGTTAAATAGAGAATGAAGTGAAAGCCTTAAGGAATTTAGCTTTTGTAAAACTATAGTTTATTAAAAAAAGTATATGGATTTTATATTTTTTAATCAATGATTAAAGTTAAATTTGCGTTAGCATTTTTCTAATTGCCGCTTCATCTAAACCTTTGCCAATCAGCACAATGCGATTCGTTGGCGCATCTTCAGCCCAACCTTCAAGCTCTGTCGGCGGGTAGGGCGTAAAGTGTACTGCGTGAATCGCCAACGCGTGGTCAAGGTCAGCCGCATGGATAATGCCTTTCAGCCGCAGCAAGCCTGCACCGTGCGTTTGGCACAGTTTTAAAATGACTGGTTTTAAATCGCGCCAATTGATTGGGCTGGCAAGGGTGACAGTAAAGCTAGCAATTTCAGCATGCTGATTTTTTAGCATGTGGCTTGATTTTATTGGCTGTCTCAGCCAGCGCTGTGGTTCGGCGCGTTTGCCACTTGGGTCAAATAGGCCAACGTCAATAATGTAATCAGGCTTAATTTGACCATGCAAAATTTTATGCTGCGCAGCGCCTGCATTAATGGCAATCAACTTTTCTTTAAGCGCTGTCAAATGTTCTGGTGTTGCTAAATCCGTTTTGGTGAGTAACAAAACATCGGCCACAGCCGCTTGTTTACGGGCTTCGGCATGGCATTCTAGTTGCTGCAAACCGTATTCACTGTCAATTGTCACAATAACGGCGTCTAGCCGAAACACACTTTCAATCACGGGTTCAAACATTAAATTGGCCAAAATCGGGCCAGGGTCGGCCATGCCAGTGGTTTCGATAATAATGCGGTTAAATTGCGGAATAGCTTGCAGCGCGCGCTTAAAAAATAAATCGCGCATGGTATCAGCCAGCTCGTTTTTTAGCGTGCAGCACACGCAGCCACTGTTTAATAATACCGTGTTATCGGCGATTTGCTCGCTATCCACTTGTGTCGCAAGTATGTGGTCTAGCCCTGTCGTGCCAAGTTCGTTAATAATCACCGCGCTATCTTTCATTTGCGGCTGGCTTAGTAAGTAATTCAGCAGTGTGGTTTTGCCAGAGCCTAAAAAGCCAGTTAAAAGAGTGACAGGAATGCGTTTATCCATAAGTAATAGCTAGAAAAATAGGTTAAAAAAATAAGGCTACCGAAGTAGCCCTATTAAATCACAAAAGTGCGTTGTTATTATTTCTAACCTTATTGTTGTTGCGCCATTCTAGCGTTGCACTATTTTTTGGTTATTGTTTTTGCTTATTGTTTTTTTGTCTTATTGCGGCGCAACGCCCAACGCTTTAACCGTGTCGATATTGATATAACGGCTGTGATCAACTGGTAAACCTTTGCTAGCTTGGTAGGCTTGAAGCGCACCTAGCGTATTGCCATCTACAACGCCATCAACCATACTAAGGTTTTGGCCTGCGGCAGATAATGCTGATGCAATTTCTTGCAGTTTTGCAGGTATAGAGTTGGTTATGCATAAAATACGACGCCATTCTCATTTATCGGCAGAAACCGTTTTAGTTGATGTCACGGTATCATATTGAGCTGGTATTTGGGTTACATTTTCAGATGCTGGTGTGACTAGTTTAGTGGTTTTTACTTTTGCGTATTGTGCGGGCACAGCCACTACACGTGTGGTTGCGGGTGTTTTTAATACAGTTTATGCACGGTTGTGTATTTGCAGGAATTGCTTCCTCGCGGGTGCTAGGTGCTTTAGTTTGCACTTTTGCCCCGCTATTTGAGGCTTCAGCAACCGTGCTGCGCTTCCAGCAGGTTGAGCCTGTTGGGATGATTGCTCGGTAACTGGCTTGATGTGCAAGTTTACTTAGCACTCACCTAGTTTGGCTGAAGGCGGCGCGGTTACATTGATGCTGATTGCATTTTGGATGCTAATATCAACCTAGCCGCCGCTTGCGCGTTGCGCTGCGCAACCAACCGATAACGCATAAATTACTGCAAGTAGTAGAATTTTATTAGTATTCATGATGTGTCCCTTAAAAAGTAATTGGTCTGAAAAATAATGTGCTTGAAAATAATATGCTTGAAAAATAAAGCACATAGTGCAAGCTTAATGAGTTAGAAAACATTAAAATTACATCTTTATACAAAAACCATAATTTCAGTTTTACTGCCCAGTCATTAAAACACTTAAATTAGCAAGCCACAGTAAACAATTGTTAAGTACAATTGTTTACTGTGACGTTTTGCTAACCAACTTATTATTTGCTTATTAGATATGCAAAGCAATTTACTTGGTCAGCATTTTCATTAATTAGGCTACAGAATTTACTGATAAGAAAATCCATTAAATGAATGTGTTATATGAAGAAGAAGGCATTTTTAAAGCAGCCGCAGTCATGTCTGAGACCGATGCCGCATTACAAGTGGAATCGACCAGCGGCAAGCGTAGCAAAATTAAAGCGGCCAATGTGTTGTTGCGTTTTGAATCTGCATTGGCAGGCTTTTTAGAGGCCGCAACGGCGGAAGCTGAAACCTTAGATTTAGATTTTGTGTGGGAATGCTGCGGCGA
>JAYWCF010000184.1:0-12898 GCA_043780715.1 Methylotenera sp.
AAACCGTGCGCCGCATGATTAATATATTAGTGGTGGATTTATGCGAAACAAGCGCACAAAACATCAAACAGCTTGCGCCACAATCCATACAAGATATCCGTAACGCGCCGTATTTAATCGCTTTTAGCGCCGACATTTCGCAACAAAACTTAGCTTTAAAACAGTTTTTACGCAAAAATTTATACCATCACTACAAAGTTAATCGCATGAGCGCAAAAGCAATGCGCATTATTCGCGAGCTATTTGACGTGTTTTTTAGCGACCCAAGTTTAATGCCGCCAGAACATCTGCAAAATGCCAACACAGACAAAGCGCGCGCCGTTGCCGATTATATTGCCGGCATGACAGACCGTTTTGCTATTCGCGAACATCGACGTTTATTTGCAGTTGAAGAGTCGCTATAAACCATCAAACAAGCAATAAAGCCCTTTACAACGGCATATTTGTTGCGTCAATACAACAATTTGTTACAACTCTTCTAAAAAACCACAAAACACTTGCTGTTAAAACGCCATCTTTGGCATACTACGTAAACCTTCTTAGTAAATGAATGTTAATTTGTTTTATTAGGGGAGTTCGCGAACTTTCTTGTTTTTAGCGTTAAGTTAATATTGTTAAAACTAACAAGCTTTTAACTTAATTCTTAAAAATGAGGGTAAATTAAGTTACAAACTTTAAGAAATAAATTTTTGGAGATTCATATGAAAACAAAATTAAGTTTAGCAGTAGCATCAGCTTTATTAGCTGCAGCTTCAAGCGCAAACGCTGGTATCATGATTCCAGCTGGCGATTGGACATTAGACATTGGTGGTGTTGTAAACGCTTATTACACTAGCACAAGATTCAGCGGCAACAACACAACGACAGCTGGTTTTGGCCCTAACGAATTAAACGGTGGTTCAGAAAACCGCGTTAGCAATATTACAACAGGTTTGTTACCTAACTATTTATCAGTTTCTGGTAAAACACGTCAAAACGATTTAGATGTTGGTTTCACAATCAGTATCAATCCAGGCGCTTCAACTACTAGTGCTGGTAAACAATCAAATGGTTCAACTGACGGTGGTGCCGCAATCACTGGCCAAGAAAATCGTCAAGCATTTTTAACATTTGGCGACAAATCATGGGGTTCTATCAAATTAGGTAAAGACTTAGGCATTTTCGCTTCTGACGCTATCTTAAACGACATGACATTATTAGGTGTTGGTTCTGGTGCTGGTGCTTTAGCTGGTAACACAACTACACTAGGTCGTATCGGTAACGGTTTTATTTACGCTGACTGGAAATCTCAAGTTGCTTACTCATCACCAAACTGGAATGGCTTCAGCTTTACAGCGGGTGTAACACAAGCGTTTAACTCAATTGGCACAAACGTGACAGCTGACCGTGGTGGCAATGAGCCAGCATTCGAAGCTAAAGCATCTTACGAGTGGGCAGGCGATGTTGGTGGTAAAGTATGGGTTTCTGGTATTACACAAAAAGTTAAAGGTTTAGCTACTGGTGTTGCTGGTGTTAAAACTAATGACCGTGCAGATGCCTATGACATCGGTGCAACTGTAAATCTTTCAGGTTTTGGTTTAACAGGTTACTACTATAACGGCGAAGGCATCGGCCAAACATTGCAATTATTAGGTGGCTACGACGCAACTGGTAAATCACGTGATTCAGATGGCTACTACGTTCAAGGTACATACACA
The DNA here is from genome assembly GCA_043780715.1 of Methylotenera sp. Lineage (GTDB taxonomy): Bacteria > Pseudomonadota > Gammaproteobacteria > Burkholderiales > Methylophilaceae > Methylotenera_A. The sequence goes on from JAYWCF010000184.1 coordinate 1,698, forward strand.
ATTCCAACTGTAGGTACTAAATTAGGTGTTAGCTATGGTGAATCAACTTTAGATTTAAATGCATCTGAAGGCGGCGGAGATATTAAAGACAAAATGTGGACTGTTGGTGCTTACCACCCAATCACAAAACATTTAAACTTAGTGGCTGAATACTCAGATCAAAAACACGAAGTTAGCAACGCTCAATCAGGTAAAGCAAAAACTGTATCTTTAGGCGCAATCTTATTCTTCTAGTTTAATGCAGGCTTAGCCTGCTTAAGTTAGTGAATAAAATAAAAACGGCAACTTAGGTTGCCGTTTTTTTATTGCTGTTGCTCATCAAAAAATATTAACCACAATACTGCAAATTTAAATAAGTAATCCATCTATAATCGCCTTTATGTCGCTTACAATCAATCGCACTATTCTATTGGGTCAAACACAGTTAGTAAGCCAATTAAAAATGAATAGCGACGAAGCAAAATTTGAAACTCAGCTTTTGCTGCAACACGCATTAAAAGTCAATCGCGCATGGTTAGTTGCGCATGCTTTAGATGCCATACCAGATAACTTATATGAAGCATTTGAAATGCTACTCAAACGGCGTTTAAAAGGTGAACCAATTGCATATATTTTAGGCTACCGAGAGTTTTTTGGTTTACCGCTAAAAGTATCGGCAGACACTTTAATTCCCAGACCTGATACCGAGACCTTGGTTGAATCAGCTTTAGATAAAATTCCTTCGCATGCTAGCAACCATGTTTTAGATCTTGGCACAGGGTCGGGGGCGATTGCTTTGGCAATTGCCAAATATCGCCCGAACGCACAAGTAACAGCAGTAGATGCCAGCCAAGCGGCTTTGGCGATTGCAATTGAAAATGCGCTACATTTGAATATTAAAAATGTGCAATTTGAATTAAGTAACTGGTTTAGCGCGTTAAATAATCAAAAATTTGATGTAATTGTAAGTAACCCACCTTATATCGAAACCAACGATGTCCATTTAAAGCAAGGTGATTTACGTTTTGAGCCGCTTTCGGCGCTAGCTTCTGGCGCTGATGGCTTGCAAGATATTCGCATCATTATTAGCCAAGTGCGGCAATACCTTAACCCGCAAGGTTGGCTGCTGTTAGAGCACGGTTATAATCAGGCTGAGCAAGTGGCGGCTTTGTTAATACAAGCTGCGTTTAGCCAGATTAGTCATGCGCAAGATTTAGCCGGAACTAACCGCGTGACGCTGGGTAAATTTTCCTAATCGTCATTCTGAGCGATTGTTAACAATCCAGCCATTAAGTGAATAATCCTTAAAACTGACTTCTTTGCTAAGACTCAAGACGACAGGCTTGGCTGAGGGGTTATTTATAGGCTTTTAAATAGTATAATTAGCGTATGTCTCAACATCATTCTATTGGCATTGTAAAAGCCGAAACCGCGCACTTTAATACCCCGCTAAATCTAAAAAGTGGCGAAACATTGCCGCAATTTCATTTGGTTTACGAAACCTATGGCACGCTAAATGCTGATAAAAGCAATGCCGTTATTATTTGTCACGCGCTTTCGGGCAATCATCATGTGGCAGGAAAATACGCCGAAACCGATAAAAGTGCTGGCTGGTGGGATAACTTAATTGGCCCCAATAAGCCGTTAGATACCAATAAATTTTATGTAATTGGCCTTAATAATTTGGGCGGCTGTCATGGCAGCTCTGGGCCAAACAGTATTAACCCTGAAACCAATCAACCTTTTGGCGCTAGTTTTCCAATTGTAACGGTTGAAGATTGGGTAAATTCGCAGGTTAGGTTATTGGAATACCTTGGCATTTCAACATTAGCCGCTGTTGTGGGTGGCAGTTTGGGTGGCATGCAGGCTTTACAATGGACCATTGCTTACCCCGATTTGGTGCGCCACGCGCTGATTATCGCCTCTGCGCCTAATTTAACCGCGCAAAATATTGCGTTTAACGAAGTAGCGCGCCAAGCGATTATGACTGACCCTGAATTTTATGGCGGTGATTATTACGCGCATAAAACGGTGCCACGCCGCGGGTTGCGTATTGCTCGCATGCTTGGCCACATTACCTATTTAAGCGATGATGCCATGGATGAAAAATTTGGCCGCAAGCTTAAAGACACGATTAAGTATGGTTTTGATGTGGAATTTGAAATGGAATCTTACTTACGTTATCAAGGCGATAAGTTTGCTGGCGAGTTTGATGCCAATACCTATTTGCGCATGACGCGCGCGCTAGATTACTACGACCCTGCGCTAACATTTAATGATGATTTAAGCGCCGCCTTAAAAGTGGCCAAAGCACAATTTTTGGTGGTATCTTTCACTAGCGATTGGCGTTTTTCACCCGCGCGTTCACGCGAAATTGTTAAAGCGCTGCTGGATAATGAGTTAACGGTAAGCTATGCCGAAGTAACAGCGGCGCATGGGCATGATGCCTTTTTAATGCCTGATGCGCATTACCATGCCATTTTACGTTCTTATTTACAAAAAATTGAGGTGCAATTATGTCATCCACTCAAAATAATGTAAATAATACAAATTTAATGACTAAGTATCGCCAAGATTTTGCCATTATTGCCGGCTGGGTAAGCTTTGGTACCAAAGTATTAGATTTAGGCTGTGGCGATGGCAGCTTGCTACAATTTTTACGTAGCAGCCTAGAAACCAAAGGCTATGGCGTAGAAAAAGACGATACCAATTGGTTAGTTTGTTTAGAAAACGGCACTAATGTAATTCAAATGGACTTAGAAGCTGGTTTATCAGGCTTTGAAGACCAATCGTTTGATACCGTAATTTTGTCACAGACGTTACAAGCCATGCACAATACAGAGGCAATTGTGCAAGAAATGCTGCGTGTTGGGCGCGAAGTGATTGTGACTTTCCCTAATTTTGGCTATTGGCGTAATCGTTTGCAAATCACGCGTGGCAATATGCCTGTTTCTAAAAGCTTGCCTTACGAATGGTTTAATACACCTAATGTGCACCTTTGTACTATTCACGATTTCGACCAATTTTGTAAAAATCACAATATTACGATTTTAGAACGTAAGGTGATTACCGACACGCAAGAAGTGAGCTTTATGCCGAACCTATTGGGTAACTTAGCCATGTACCGCCTAAAAGCAAAATAGTGCAAAACGCTACGTCTATCAACAACACCTCTATTTGGCAATCGCTGATGAGCAAAAAAATGCTGATCTGCATTTTTACCGGCTTTAGCTCTGGCTTACCGCTGTATATTCTAATCAGCCTTTTGCCGGCATGGCTAAGAAGCGAAGGCGTTAATCTTAAAGCGATTGGCTTGTTTGCTTTAATAAATCTGCCATTTACATGGAAATTTTTATGGGCGCCGTTTTTTGATCGCTATATCCCGCAATTGGGCAAATTTAGCATGGGCCGTCGCCGCGGCTGGCTGATTATCTCGCAATTACTTTTATTGGCTTCTATACCGGCTTTTGGCGCGTTTAATCCTAAGCTGGATATTTGGGCAATCGCTTATCTAGCCACGGTTGTGGCCTTTTTTAGCGCATCGCAAGACATTGTTTTAGATGCTTATCGGCGTGAATTGTTAACGGATATAGAATTGGGCTTGGGCAATGCGGTTCATGTAAACGCCTACAAAATAGCTGGCTTAATTCCAGGCTCGTTATCGTTAATTTTAGCCGACCATATGGCTTGGAGCAGTGTATTTACCATTACCGCTCTATTTATGTTGCCTGGTATTTTGATGACGATTTTTGTAAAAGAGCCTGCCTTAAAAGAGGGGCGACCAAAAACGCTAAGAGACGCTGTTATAGAGCCATTTAAAGAGTTTATGAATCGAAACGGTTTAAAAACCGCCATGCTAATTTTGGCTTTTATTTTCTTTTATAAATTGGGCGATAGCATGGCAACCGCCCTAGCCACGCCGTTTTACTTAGATATGGGTTTTAGCAAAACCGAAATTGGCTTAATTGCTAAAAATGCGGGCCTGTGGCCTAGTGTAATTGGTGGCTTATTGGGTGGCGTTTGGATGTTTAAGCTAGGCATCAACCGCGCGCTGTGGTTATTTGGTTTTGTGCAGATGATCGCCATATTGGGATTTGCATTTTTAGCCACGGTTGGCCATAGTTTATTGTGGTTAGGTATTGTAATTGGTGTAGAGGCATTTGGCGTAGGCTTAGGTACGGCGGCGTTTGTAGCATATATTGCGCAAACCACGCACCCGCTTTACACAGCCACACAATTTGCCTTATTTACCAGCTTAGCCGCTGTACCACGCACATTTGCCAATGCGGCAACGGGATATATGGTAGAAAATTTAGGCTGGTTTAAATTTTTTATGCTGTGCTTTATTTTCGCGATTCCAGGCATGTTGTTGCTGTTTAAAGTGGCGCCTTGGAACACGATTAAAGAAAACGAAGCCTCTTTTTAATCCGTAATTCCCGCGCAGGCGGGAATCCAGTTCAATTTAAAACAGAACCACCATTGAAACTTTAATAAGCTTTCAGAAAATCGTTAAAACCATATTATTTAAATTGATAGTTTTCTGGATTCCCGCCTGCGCGGGAATGACGCTATCTAGTTTTTGTAACTTTTACAGTATTTTTGTAAGTAATTTAGATGCTATGCGACTAACTCCTAACCTTAAAGGAGTTATATTATGCGCATTGTCAGCACCGCTTTATTTGCCCTAAGCCTACTCAATATCGCCACCCAATCTGCCATTGCCGCCGAATGTTCTTCTAAAAATGGCGCATCAACAGTGCCGCTACTAGAGCTTTATACATCCGAAGGTTGCAGCAGTTGCCCGCCTGCCGATAAATGGCTAAGCAACTTAAAACAAGATTCTAACCAACTAATTCCATTGGCGTTTCATGTGGATTATTGGGATTACATTGGTTGGAAAGATAAATTTTCAAGCGCAGAATACTCTGCTAGGCAACGCAAAATTGCCGCATTTGGCGGCGCAGGTTTTGTCTATACACCACAGTTTGTAATGAATGGCCACGATTTTAAAGGCTCTGACGGCTCACGATTAAATAGCATGGTTGATTCCAGCAAAAAATTAGCATCGCGCGCTAATTTAGGTTTAAAAGCCGCAACGCAAGCCAACGGCGAAATTACGCTGACGGTAGATGCGCAGGCAGTACGCCCTAGCGACATTAAGAATAGCGATGTGTTTGTGGCGATTTATGAAAATAAATTGGTGAGCAAAGTGAACGCTGGTGAAAATAATGGACGCGAATTGAAGCATGATTATGTGGTGCGCGAGTTTTTTGGCGCTTACCAAATCAACAATAAAAATGAATTTAGCAAAAACTTTACCATTAAGCCTGATTTGAAAAGTCCGGGCTATCAATTAGAAAATATGGGCGCAGTGGTGTTTGTGCAAAATAGCCAAAATGGTGAAATTTTGCAAAGTTTGGCGCTGAAATTTTGTAATTCTTAAAAATTTAAACTTAGTAATCCACAATCAGCGGGGCATGGTCGCTAAATTTTTGTGCTTTATAAATAGAAGTTTGCACAGCGCGCGCCGCCAATTCTGGCGTGGCTACTTGGTAATCTAGCCGCCAACCCACGTTTTTTTCATAAGCCGCGCCGCGATTACTCCACCAGGTGTAACACTCTTCGGTCGTGTTTGGATGCAGCGCGCGATACACATCTACCCAACCAACACGCCCAAATAAATCGCTTAGCCAAGCGCGTTCTTCTGGCAAAAAGCCCGAATTCTTTTTATTGCCTTTGTAATTTTTTAAATCCATTTCTTGATGCGCAATATTCCAATCGCCACACACCACCACATCGCGACCGCTTTTTCTTAGCGCCTCAAGGTGCGGCATAATGCGCGCCAGCACGCTAAATTTAAACGCTTGCCGTTCTTCACCACTTGAGCCGCTGGGTAAATACAGCGAAATCACACTTAAATTACCGAATTGGCATTCAATATAGCGGCCTTCAGAATCAATATCAGCTATACCAAGTCCTTCAATCACCAAGTCTGGCTTGGTTTTGCAATAAATGCCCACACCGCTGTATCCCTTTTTTTCGGCAAAATGAAAATAACCGTAATAGCCACTTGAGGCAGGCATGCCGTCAGGTAAAGCCGCTAGCATTTCAGCGGTCAAATCCGCCGCTTGCGCTTTTACCTCTTGCAAACAGATCACATCGGCCTGTTGCGTTTGCAACCAAGCAAAAAATCCCTTGTTGCTAGCAGAGCGAATTCCGTTTAAATTAGCCGTTATAATGCGCATATTGACTTTCAATTGATTAATAATGATGAACACTCAGCCGCCCAATTTAGAATTAAAAAATGGTGCAAACCAACTAAGCCACGATTTTATTGCTTTTTCTATTCAAAAACAGGTACTTAAATTTGGCGAATTTAAAACCAAAGCTGGCCGATTAAGCCCTTATTTTTTTAATGCAGGCTTGTTTAACGATGGCGAAAGCTTATTAAAACTAGGCGAATTTTACTACGAGAGCATCCAAAAATCAGGCATAAAATTTGATATGCTATTTGGCCCAGCCTACAAAGGTATTACCTTAGCGGCGGCAATTGCGATTACGTTTGCCAAAAATGGTCATAATTTGCCCTATGCTTATAATCGCAAAGAAGCCAAAGACCATGGCGAAGGTGGCGTTATAGTGGGTAGTGCATTAAAGGGTCGTGTTTTAATCATTGATGACGTGATTTCGGCAGGCACATCGGTGCGTGAGTCTGTTGATTTGATTACGAAAAATGGCGCAATTGCTTGTGGTGTTGCCATTGCGCTTGACCGCCAAGAAAAAGGATTAGGCGAATTATCGGCTGTGCAAGAAGTGCAGAATTTGCATCAAATTCCGGTGTGTGCAATAGCCAATTTAAGCGATTTATTACAGTACATTCATCAAGATAATGATATGGCACAACACTTGCTTTTAGTACAAGCATACCGCCAACAGTACGGCGTGACTTTGCAGAATTAAAAATGTTCAGAATGATGCTGGGGAGTTGAAAATGAAAAATCTAACCTTAATTACTTGTGTTTTCTTAAGTTTAATCACTTTTAATGCCTGCGCAGAAGGCAAAAAAATCGTTAAATGGGTAGATAGCAGCGGCGTAACGCATTATGGCGATAAATTGCCCAGCCAAGAAAGTGGCCGCAGCAACGTAGAAATGAGCAATAGAGGCATTATTCTTAAGAAAAATGTTGTTCTAAATCAACAAGCGGCTGAACAAGATTACCAAAAACAACAAGAAAAATTAGCGCAAGAGCGCCGCGATAAAGTCTTATTGGCTTCATACACCAATGCTGAAGAAATCGATTTGGCGCGTGACCGCCATTTAGAAACAGACAAAGCCGCAATTCAGGCGCTGATGCAACACAAATTAGTGAACGCCAATAGATCAACGCGCAACAACAAAACCGCGCAAGGCTTTAAAGACCAAAACAAAGCGGTGCCGGCTTACTTAGCCGATGAGTTAAAACTTGCGCAGTTGGAATCAGATAAACTTAATAAGCAAATTGAACAACGCAAACTTAATATGCAGGCGACTAGCCAATATTTTGCGACTGAAAAAACGCGTTATGAGGCTCTTAAACAGCAATCGTTTAATGCAACTGAATCAATCGGCGCTATTAAAACGGTGACTTATTAAGTTAATTTTCCCTAAGTTAATTAGCCCTAGGTTAATTAGCCAGTTTTTTCTTAAGCACTTCATTCACTTGCGCGGGGTTGGCCTTGCCTTTTGAGGCTTTCATAGCTTGACCCACTAGCGCGTTAAAGGCTTTTTCTTTACCCGCTTTAAATTCCTCAACCATGGCGGGATTGGCTTTTAGCACTTCATCAATAATCGCTTCAATCGCGCCGCTGTCGGATTCTTGTTTTAGGCCTTTGGCGGCGATAATCGCATCTACTTCGCCTTCATTCATCCACATTGCTTCAAATACTTGCTTGGCGGCATTGTTTGAAATAGTGTTATCGGCAATGCGTTTTAGTAACTGTGCTAGCTGCGCAGCACTAATTGGAGAAGCTGAAATTGATTGATTTTCTGCATTTAGTTTTGCAGAAATACTTCCCATCACCCAGTTCGCAGCTAGCTTAGCATCTACTGATTCTTTCACAACATCTTCAAAATAATCTGCGTACTCCCTACTTGTAACAAGCTGAATCGCATCATAACTTGACAATCCATAATAACTATTTGTGTACGCATTTACTACTCTTGCAATGTCCTTGCGCAGTTCAGCTTTATATTCAGCCTCGTTTTGCGCCTTAAATCTCAAAACTCTTTCGTCTGGCAACTCTGGCATGGTGGCTTGCACGCGCGCTTTATCAGCGGCAGTTACTTCTAATGGCAATAAATCGGGGTCTGGAAAGTAGCGGTAATCGTTAGCTTCTTCTTTAGAGCGCATGGCTTTTGTTTCGCCCGTGTCTGGGTTAAACAAAACAGTGGCTTGCTGAATCGTGCCGCCGTCTTCTAGCGTTTCAATTTGCCAGCGCGTTTCGTATTCAATGGCTTGCGTCATAAACTTGAATGAGTTTAGATTTTTAATCTCACGCCTTGTACCAAATTCTTTTTGGCCTTTTGGGCGCACCGATACGTTGACATCGCATCTAAAGCTGCCTTCTTGCATATTGCCATCGCAAATATCAATCCATTGCACTAGCTCATGCAGTTTTTTGGCATAAGCTACGGCTTCTGCCGCGCTGCGCATATCTGGCTCTGTCACAATCTCCAAAAGTGGAGTTCCTGCACGATTTAAGTCAATGCCTGACATTCCTTCCACAGCGCCGTGAACAGACTTACCTGCATCTTCTTCCAAATGCGCGCGGGTGATATTAATGACTTTTTCATAGGCGGCATTTTTGCCGTTGGCTGGCACTTGAATCGTCACCGCACCCTTGCCCACGACTGGCAATTCAAATTGGCTGATTTGATAGCCTTTTGGCAAATCGGGGTAGAAATAATTTTTGCGGCTAAACACAGAACGCGCAGGAATATCGGCATTAATCGCCAAACCAAATTTAATGGCACATTCCACCGCTTGCTTGTTTAAAACAGGCAACACACCTGGCAAAGCAATGCTCACTTCATCGGCTTGCGTATTCGGCTCTGCGCCATATTGAATAGACGCGCCACTGAAAATTTTGGTCTTTGTGCGTAATTGCGTGTGGGTTTCAAGCCCAATAACCACTTCCCATTCCATCTTAAATACCCTCTGGCATAGCAAGATGCCAATCTGTTACTTGTTGATAAGCATGCGCCACATCCAACATGCGCGCTTCATCAAAATAATTACCCATTAATTGCAAGCCCACAGGCAAACCATTGCTGAACCCTGCAGGAATACTCATGCCCGGCAAACCAGCCAAATTGGTGGCGATGGTATAAACGTCTTGCAGATACATGGCCACTGGGTCATCGGCTTTTTCGCCTGCTTTGAAAGCCGTTGAAGGTGCGGTTGGCCCCATAATCACATCGCATTGTTTAAACGCTTGCGTAAAATCATCAGCAATTAAGCGGCGAATTTGCTGGGCTTTTAAATAATACGCATCGTAATAGCCTGCGCTTAATACATAAGTACCAATCAAAATGCGGCGTTTCACTTCTGCACCAAAGCCTTCAGCACGGCTTTTCATGTACATATTCATCAAGTCATCATATTCAGCCGCGCGATGACCGTAGCGCACGCCGTCATAGCGTGAGAGATTAGAGCTGGCTTCGGCAGGTGCCAAAACATAATAAACAGGAATCGATAATTGGCTGTTTGGTAGCGAAATATCCACTGTTTCGGCGCCTAATTTGCGGTATTCGGCAATTGCTTCTTGCACCACTTTTGCCACATTGGCATCTAAACCATCGGCAAAATATTCTTTTGGCAAACCTATACGCAAGCCTTTTAATGGTTGCTCGCCTTGCATGTTACCCAAACCGCGCGTGTAATCTTCTTTAGGGCGATTCAAGCTGGTGGAATCGCGCTCATCAAATCCTGTCATGACGTTCATCATCAAGGCGCAATCTTCTGCGCTTTTGGCCATAGGGCCTGCTTGGTCTAGGCTAGAGGCAAACGCAATCATGCCGTATCGCGAAACCAAGCCATAAGTGGGTTTTAAACCAGTAAACCCGCACAAACTGGCTGGCTGACGGATTGAACCGCCAGTATCAGTGCCAGTGGCTGCCGCGCAAAGCCTAGCTGCTACAGCCGCCGCTGAACCGCCCGAACTGCCACCTGGCACACGGTCAAAATCCCAAGGATTTTTAACGCCGCCAAAATAGCTGGTTTCGTTAGAAGAACCCATGGCGAATTCATCCATATTGGTTTTACCCAAATTTACCGCGCCTGCATTATCAAATTGCGTAATCACATGCGCGTCATATGGCGCCACAAAATTGGCCAGCATTTTAGAGCCACAAGTAGTTTGCCAGCCTTTGGCGCAGAAAATATCTTTTTGCGCAAAGGGGATTCCTGTTAATGGCTCAGCCGTGCCGTTTGCGATACGAACATCGGCCGCTTTGGCCTGCGCTAATGTTTTATCGGCATCTAAAGCGATATAGGCATTGATTGTTGGGTTGTGTTTATGAATACGGTCAAGATACGTTTGCGTCATTTCAACGCTAGAAATTTCTTTTTTAGCCAGCATTTGGCTTAAATTTTTAAGGCTGCTATTTATCATTTTTCTGGTCTACTTAAATTACGTCTATTCAATCACTTTTGGAACAAGATACAAGCCACTATCAACCGCTTTTTCTGCCGAACTATTGCCTAGTAGAGGCGCGTTAGCTTGAAAAGATTCGCGCTGATTGGTCGCGGTCACTACATCTTCGCGCAAACGCTGTACTACATCTTGCGAATGCGACATAGGCGTAATACCGGTGGTATCCACCGCTTGCATTTGCTCGATTAAGCCTAAAATGCCAGTGAGTTTGGTGAGGGTTGCCGTTGCTTCTTGATCGCTAATTTCTAAGCGTGCCAAATGCGCAATCCGTTTAATATCGGTGATGTTGAGAGCCATAAAAACGATTCAATTTGAAAATTTAGGGGATTATTTTAAAATAGTATTTAAATAATTGACGTTTGTTTATAACAAACTGCCATAATAAACTTCAGTTACGGCTTAATATTAGACGTAATTTACGTTATTATACCTTGATTTTAAAGCATGCTTAAGTTGCATCGGTGGCTGGCATGCCAAGACCCAAAAACTCAGGATAAACAATATGTTTGGTTTTATAAACAGTTACT